>NZ_JBWKZJ010000001.1:0-203664 GCF_059424365.1 Brevundimonas sp. GW456-12-10-14-LB3 | reverse complement strand
AGCGGGGGCCGGCGGGTGGGTTTCTCGCCGCCCGTCTGGACGCCGGGGCGGTGCGGGATCGGTACGACCTGCGCCTGGCCTATCTGTCGGCCGCGCTCGACCTGACCGCCGGATTGCCGCCGTACGGACGATCCCCCGCGCGCGACGGGGCGTCCGTCGCCGACCTGCAGGATCTGTTCGAGAGCCTCGTGCGCCGGACCGGCAACGGCGCCCTGCTCGACGCCTATTATCGCGTCGACAGCCAGTTGAGGCCGTTCCGGAGCGCCGAGCGCCGGATTTTCGCGGACCTGGACACTGAGGCGGACGATCTTCTTGAGCGGGCCGCGACTCGGGCCAATGGCGACCTCCGCGAAGGCCTGCGCGCCTATCATTATCGACGCGGCCGCTCAGCGGCGCTGCTGTCCATGGACCTCGCGGGTCATCCGGGCGGGGAGGGCGGCGAGGACGAGCGGCCATGATCCTTCGGCTGATCCTGCTCGTTGCGGGGCTGGCGGCCGGTCTCCAGCTGGCCACCCAGACTTTCGCCTGGACCTATCGCCATGATCCCGTCCTGGGCGGCGGATGGACCGTGTCCGAAGAGGTCCGGGTTTATCCCCCGTGGCGTATCCTCAGCTGGCGCAGGCAGTTCGGGACATCCGAGCCGGAGGCCTTCTCGTCCAGCGCCTTCCTGATCCTGCTGGGGGTGATGGGCGGGCTGGGCGCGGGGATGCTCACGCATGGCGACGGGTCGCGCCGACGCATCCGGGGATGGGGCGGACTGGCCGAGGCCAGGGCCGCCGGCCTCCTCGCCGGCGCGGGTTGCGCCCTGGGAGAACTGAATGGGCGTCTGCTCGCCACCGTCGACATGCGGCCGAGCCTGGTGACGGGGGGCACGCGATCGGGAAAGGGGAGGGGCCATGTCACGCCGACGCTCCTGCTGTGGAGCGAGAGCGTGCTGGTCCACGATCCCAAGAGGGAGCTCTGGCGCGAGACGGCCGGCTGGCGGTCGGGCTTCTCTCATGCCCTCTATTTCGACCCGCGCGATCCAGCGTCCGCCCGCTGGAATCCGCTGGCGGAAATCCGGCCCGGCCCCGGGGAGCTGGCCCAGGTCCAACGGCTGGTCTCGATCCTCGCCGACCCGGGGGGCGTCCGGGATGACGAGGCGATCTGGGACAAGGCGGCCTCGGAAATCCTGGAAGCAGTGATCCTGCATGTCCTCTACACGGCCGAGGACGCCGACAAGACGCTGCTGAAGGTCCGCGAACTGCTCGCCGACCTGGACGACACGGCCGACGTGATGGTCAAGGCCCTGCATCGGCCGGGCCCTGCCGGCGAACCTGAAACCCATCCCTTCGTCAGGACGGCCGTGCGGGGCTATGCCGCCATGCACGACCGGTTCCGGACATCGGTCCAGGGCACGGCCCGATCCTATCTGAAGTGGCTGGCGGGCGACGACGTCGAGCGCGCGCTCTCGGCCTCGGACTTCAGCCTGGGCGACCTGATGTGCGCCGAGGCGCCGGTCTCCCTCTACATCCAGGTCGCGCCGGCGGACGCGGCGGCGCTGCGGCCCCTGGTGCGGCTCCTGTTCTACGCCGCCGCCCAAGCCCTCACCGTGGACGAGGCAAGGGACGCCGCGGGCCGGCCGAAGCGCCGCCGGCTCCTGATGTTGATGGACGAGTTTCCCTTGCTGGGGCGCGTCAGCTTCTTCGAGAAATCCCTGCGGCTGCTGAGCGGCTACGGGGTGAAGGTGATGTTCGTCGCCCAGTCGCTCAACGACATCGTCGAGACCTACGGCGCCAACAATACGATCCTAGACAACTGCGCCATCTATACAGCCTTCTCCGCGCTGGATCCGCTGACCCAGGACAAGGTCTCCAAGCTCACCGGGACGATCGGAGAGACCCGTGAAAGCCGCAGCGGGCCCGCCGGCTTGGCGGCCGGGCGCAGCGCCGTGTCGCGGTCCCAGATCGACCGCCCGCTGCTCGAGCCGGGCGAGGTGCGCGCGCTGCCCGACGACCTCCAGCTGATCTTCGCGGCGGGTCAACGACCGCTGCGGACCCGCAAGCTCCAGTACGATCGGCGCCGGCCTTTCCGGGCGAGGGCCGCTGCGTCGCCGCCCGACCAGGCCGCCGGCGTCGATGCGCCGACGCCCGCGCCGCATCCGTGGGCCGGCCGCCGCGGCCTCGGTGTGGACGCCGAAGCCGCCCTGCCGCTGTTCAAGGAGATCGTCGCGGCGATGGACGACAAAAAGGTCGCCGCCCGCGCCGCGGACATCTAC
The DNA here is from genome assembly GCF_059424365.1 of Brevundimonas sp. GW456-12-10-14-LB3. Classification (NCBI taxonomy): domain Bacteria; kingdom Pseudomonadati; phylum Pseudomonadota; class Alphaproteobacteria; order Caulobacterales; family Caulobacteraceae; genus Brevundimonas; species Brevundimonas sp. GW456-12-10-14-LB3. Next base: position 201,407 of record NZ_JBWKZJ010000001.1, on the reverse strand, counting down.
GGCCGCGTGGCCCAGGAGATGGCGGCGCAGGACGCCGTCCTGGATCATCTGAAAGGGCAGGGCGATGGTTAGGCGCGCCCCGGTGCAGACCTGCCGCGTGCAGGTCTATCTCAGCGATCCCAAGATCATCGCCGGTCTCAGCCGTGAAGCGCGGTCGGGCCGCGTGTCGATCAGTCAGGCCGCCGGACACGCCATAGCGCGGGGCCTTCAGGGCAATCCAAGGGCCGATCCCGACGACCGGCTCCTGACGCTCGAGCAATCCCTCAGGGGCCATATGCGCTCGACCCGGCAGGACATGCAGATCATTCAGGAACTGGTGGTGGAGGTCGCCCGAGCGCTGTTCGTCCGGCTCCCGGACGGTGTCGGCGAGCAGGATCCCACGGTGCAGGCGGCCGTCGACCGGCGCATCGAGCGGATGCTTGACGACACCGCGGCGCGGATCGTGTCGGGCAGGTCGGAGCGCGATCCCTCCGGCCGGGAGCCGGAGGGGCGGTCGTTCGAGGCGGCGAACTGACATGGCGGCCCATCCCCTGATCGCGGAACGCAAGCTGGAGGCGCTACGTCACGCCCTCGGCGAGGTCGTGCTGGCCGCGCTGGTCGATCCGGAGGTGGTCGAAATCCTCGCCAATCCCGATGGGCGGATCGTCCTGGATCGCGTCGGGCGAGGCCGCGCCGACACCGGTGCGCGCCTGTCCGTGGAAGGGCGCGAACGCGCCATCCGCCTGATCGCCGACTATGTCGGCGAAGTCGTGACCCGCGACGACCCTCGCCTCTCGGGCGTGCTGCCCGCGACCGGCGAACGCTTCCAGGGCCTGCTCCCGCCGGTTTCGCCAGCGCCGGCCTTTTCCATCCGCAAGCGCCCGGCCGTGATCTGGACCCTAGCCGACTATGTGCGCGACGGCGTCATGACGGCCGGGCAGGCCGAAGTCCTCGCCCAGGCCGCCCGCGAGCGGCGCAACATCCTGATCTCCGGCGGTACGGGATCGGGAAAGACCACCCTGGCCAACGCCATCCTGGCCGAGCCGGCCTTCGCCGACGATCGGGTGTTTCTCATCGAAGACACCGCCGAGCTGCAGTGCTCCTCCTGGGACACGGTTTCTGTCCTGACGCGCCGGGCCCCCGTCGCCATCGGCGTCGCCGACCTGGTACGCGACGCCCTGCGGATGCGTCCGGACCGGATCGTCGTGGGGGAGATGCGCGACGGCGCGGCCGCCCTGGAGACGCTGAAGAGCTGGAACACGGGCCATCCGGGCGGGCTCTCGACCCTCCACGCCAACTCCGCCGAAGAGGCGCTGCGCCGGATCGAGGATCTGGCGCTTGAGATCGCCGCGGCCCCGCCGCGTCGCACCATCGGCCAGGCGGTGGACGTCATCGCCCATATCCGGCGCTCGCCGGAGGGACGGCGGCTTGAGGCGGTGATCGCCGTGAATGGCGCTTCGGACAGGGGATACGCGGTCGTGCGTCTGGCCTGAAGGCTCCTCAAACGACTTCGAGATCGTCGTGGCCGGAAAACGGCTGGCAATTCAGAATCTTGTGCCGACTTATCTCAAGTCGAAGCAAGTCGTCATGGTGTCACGACAGCAAGTCGTTTCAAGTTACTATCTAAGTTATTACGAGTTGAAGTGTAGTCTATTTAAAGTCGTGCAGGGTTTGTTTATTTTGATGTTGACAACCGTTGGATAAATTTGCTTGCAATGAGTCGAGGCGCGGTGACACGTGCTGAACACAAGGAAAGCAAATCATGCAACGGAGACTTTGGCGCCACCTGTTCGGCGCGACGATGATGCTTGGCCTGGCGCTCGCCGGGCCGGCGCTGGCCGGAGGTTCGGGCATGCCGTGGGAAGGCCCGCTCCAGCAGGTCGTCCAGTCGATCACGGGACCCGTGGTCCAGGCGGCGGCCGTCGTCGCCGTGGTGATCTTCGGCGCGGGCATCGCCATGAGCGAGAACGGCTCCTCGATGCGCCGGGGGTTGGGCATCATGTTCGGCCTCTCGATCGCCTTCGCCGCCTCCACCTTCTTCCTCGACTTCTTCGGCTTCGCCGGAGGGGTGGAGATCGCCTGATGGCGTCGCGGTCCGAAGAACGCCCCGAAGGCTGGGACCTGCCCGTGGCCCAGGCTCTGGCCGAGCCGGTTCTGATGGCCGGCATGCCGCGGGACTACGCCATCGCCATGGGCACCATCGCCGTCGTGCTGGGATTGGCGCTGCGCATCTGGTGGCTGGGCCTGCTGTGGTGGGCGGTCGCCCACGCCATCGGCCTCTGGGCCGCGCGATCGGACCGGCGCTTCTTCGACGTTCTACGGCGCCATCTGGCCCTGCCGGGCCATCTGGACGGGTGAGGCGGCGATGCGGTTCCTCGACGAGCACCGGCGCCGGCCCGCTGCCCTCGCGGACCACCTGCCCTGGGCGGCCCTCGTGGCGCCCGGCGTGGTCCTCAACAAGGACGGCTCCTTCATGGCGGGCTTCCGCTTCCGCGGGCCGGATCTGGAGTCCTCCACCGAAGAGGAGTTGATGGCGGTCCGCGCGCGCCTGAACAACGCCCTGCGCCGGCTGGGCACCGGCTGGTGCCTGCACGTCGAGGCGCACCGTCGGACAGCGGCGCCCTATCCGCAGAGCGACTTCGACCTCGGCGTCGCCTGGCTGCTCGACGAGGAACGCCGCAGCCGCTTCGAGACCGCCGATCCGGCCTTCGAGACCGATCATCGGCTGGCCCTGACCTGGCTGCCGCCCGCCGACGAGACCCGACGCCTGGAGCGCTGGCTGTTCGATGGTCTGGCCAAGAACGGCGCCGACTGGCGGATGGCGCTCGACGCCTTCATCCGGGAGGCGGACGCGATGTTCGACCTGCTGTCGGACGGCCTGCCGGAGATCCGTCGGCTCGACGACGCCGGTGTCCTTTCCTGGCTTCATGACTGCGTGTCACCCCGGTCATTCCGGGTCCGTCCCCCGGACACGCCGATGTTCTTGGACGGCTGGCTGGCGGACGCGGCCCTGACCGGAGGGATTGCGCCCAGGCTCGGCGAACGGTGGCTCAAGGTCGTCTCGGTGCGCGGGCTGCCGTCCGTGACCCGGCCGGGTCTGCTGGACGCCCTGGGCGCTCTTCCATTCGACTATCGCTGGACCGCACGCTGGATCGGGCTCGACAAGCCCGAGGCGGAGCGCGAGATCGTCAAGCTGCGCAAGCGCTGGTTCGCCAAGCGAAAAGGCGTCGGCGTGCTATTGCGCGAGGCCATAATCAAGGAGGAGGTGCCGCTCCTCGATACCGACGCCGCCTCCAAGACGGAGGAGTGCGACGGCGCCCTGGCCGCGTTGGGCGCCGAAAGCTGCGCCTTCGGCTATCTGACGCTCACGGTGTCTGTCCTCGACGCGACCGAGGAGGGCGCGACGGCCAAGGCCCGGGCGATCGAGGCCGCGCTGAACGCCCAGGGCCTGATGGCCCGCATCGAGGATCTCAACGCCGTCGAGGCCTGGCTCGGGTCGATGCCGGGCGAACCCTATGCCGATATTCGCCGGCCGCTGGTGTCCACCCTAAACCTGGCCGACCTGCTGCCCATTTCGGCTGTCTGGGCGGGTCCGTCGGAAGACGCCTGCCTCGGCGGCCCGCCTCTTGCGACGGCGCGCACGACCGGATCGACGCCGTTCCGCCTCGCGCTCCATGTCGGGGACGTCGGCCATGCGATGGTCGTGGGACCGACCGGCTCGGGGAAATCCGCGCTGCTGGCCTTTCTCGCCCTGCAATGGTTCCGGTATCCGGACGCGCGCGTGGTCTTTTTCGACAAGGGCCGCTCCGCTCGCGCCGCCACTCTGGCGGCGGGCGGGCGCTGGCGCGCGATGGAGCCGGGCGCGGGTCTCTCGCTCCAGCCGCTGGCGGGCATCGATCGCGATGACGCGCGCGCCTGGGCCTCGGAATGGCTCGCCGAAACGGTTCGGCTGGCGGGGCTGGAGCCCACGCCCCGCGTCCGGGAGGAAATCTGGGCCGCCCTCGCCGCCCTGGCCGACGCGCCGGTCCCGCAACGGACCCTGACCGTGTTCTGCGCCCTGGTGCAGGATCGCGCCGTCGCCGCGGCCCTCGAACCCCTTACGCTGAAGGGACCGCACGGCTCCTTGTTGGACGGGGAGGGGGCGGCTCTGGGGACGAGCCGGTTCGACACCTTCGAGCTCGAGACCCTGATGGCCACGCCGTCGGCGGTGGCCCCGGTGCTGTCGGCCCTGTTCCGGGAGCTGGAGCAGGGTTTCGACGGCCGGCCGACGCTTCTGATCCTGGACGAAGCCTGGCTGTTCCTTGGCGAGACGGCCTTCGCGGCGAAGATCCGGGAGTGGCTGAAGACCCTGCGCAAGAAGCGGGTGGCGGTGGTGTTCGCCACCCAGAGCCTCGACGACGTGGCCGCCTCCGCCATCGCCGCCAGCCTGATCGAGAGCTGCCCGACACAGGTGTTCCTGCCGAACCCGCGCGCGATGGAGCCGTCTTCGGCCGAGCTCTACCGGGGCTTCGGATTGAATCGGCGGCAGTTGGAGCTGATCGCCTTCGCCCCGCCCAAGCGGTCCTACTACTGGCGGCAGCCCCGGGGGCGGCGACTGTTCGACCTGCGTCTGACGGGCGTGGCCCTGGCCCTGTGCGGCGCCGGGACGCCCGAGGACCAGACGCTCATCGACGACGTGCTGGCCCGATCCGGCGAGACCGCCTTCGCCCGCGAATTCCTCAAAGCCAAGGGAGTGCAGAATGTGGATTCCGTTTTCGACGCCTTCGACCCGCCGCTCGCGGCGGAGTAGGGCGATCAGCTTCGCCGTCGCCGGCCTGCTCGCCGCGGCGGCTCCAGTTCCGGCCGGGGCCCAGCAGGTGGTGTTCGACCCGCGCAATCACCTGGAGAACGCGCTGCAGGCCGCGCGACAGCTGGAGAGCCTCGCCAACGAGGCCCGCAGCCTGGCCGCCTCGCCCTACAGCCATCTGGCGGGCAGTAGTCAGTCGCTGCGCGACATGGCCGAGCTGGCGCGCACGGCGCGCGGCCTGGCGACCTCGGTCAGCGGCCTGGAGCGCCAGTTCGAGACCTTTTATCCGGACGATCTGGCCGGCGCGGACGTCCTGCGCCTGCTGGAGCAGAGCGGGGCGCGCACCGCGAACGCCCGGCGCACCGCCGAGGATCTGGCGCGGACGGCGGCGGAGCTGGAGCGGCTGGGCGGGAGTCGCGGCGCCCGGGTGGCCGGTGCGCTGGGCGCCAGCCAATCCGCCGCGGGACAGACCGCGGCCGTGCAGTCGACCAATCAGCTGCTCGCGGTTCTCGCCGAGGACCTGGCGGCGCTGCGCACCCTGATGCTGGCCCAGTCGCGACTGATGGCGGAGGCCACGGCGCGGGAGGCGGCCGACCGCGCATCCGGCGAAGCGGCCCGCCGCCAGCGCTGGGCCGGCGCGGGGGGCGTCCCCGTCGCGCCGGCGTTCGATCCCTTCGCGCGCGCCCGGGACTGATCGCCATGGCCTCGGTCAGCATGGACACGCCCAACGACCTGATGGTGGTGTTCTCGAACACCGTCTCGGCGGGCTTCGACGCCTTGTCCGGCGCCGTCAACGGCGTGTTCGGCCTGTTGATCGTGCTCGTCGTCGCCCTGACCGGCATCCAGTGGGCGCTCTCCTCCAACCGGGAGGTTCTCGCCGCCGGCTTCGGCAAGGTGCTGCTCATTGGGATTTTCGCCTGGCTGATCAACGACTGGCAGGCCTTATCGGAGACGATCTACGCCGGCTTCCTGGAGCTGGGTCTGGTCGCGGGCGGGGGCTCGCTTTCGCGGGCCGAGTTCCTCAACCCGGGGGCTGTGCTCCAGCAGGGCTGGGAGATCGTCAAGGCGCTGGGCGAGACCCCGGCGCCGGTCGACAACCCCCTGGACGTGGTGGGCAACATGGCCGACGCCCTGATCCTGGGCCTGGCCATGATCGGCATCCTGCTGGCCTTCGCCATTCTCGCCCTGCAGATCATCGTCTCCCTGCTGGAGTTCAAGATCGTCACCCTGGGCGGATTCATCCTGCTGCCGTTCGGCATCTGGTCGAAGTCCGCCTTCCTGGCCGAACGGCCGCTGGGCTACGTCGTCTCCTCCGGTCTGAAGGTCCTGGCCCTCGCTATCGTCGTCTCGGGGGCGCGGACGGTGTTCGACCAGCTCCAGCCCTCGGCCAATCCGGACATCTACGAAGCCCTCACCATCCTCGTCGCCTCGATGCTCCTGGCCATGCTGGCGATGTTCATCCCGAACCTCGCCTCGGCCCTCGTGACCGGCGGGCCCGCCCTCGGGGCGGGCGGAGCCCTGAACGGAGCGCTCGCCGTGGGCGGCGCCGGCGCCCTGGGCGCGGCCGGGATCGCGGGAGCCGGCGCCCTGATCGGTGGGGGCGCGGCGCGACTGGCGGGTCCGGCGCGGGCGGCGGCCGGGGCGATCGGCGGACGGGCGCCCCCGACTTCGCCGCCCTCCTCCTCACCGCCTTCCGGGCCGGGACAGGGCGGTGGCGGCCTGTCGACCCCGCCGCCTTCGAACGACAACGGGTCGATGCGGCGGAGCGCCGGCGCGGTCCGTCCAGCAGCTCCGGCTCCGGCGTCCGGCCCAGGTGTCGCGGAGCCGGCCCGGGCGTGGTCCCAGCACCCGGCCGCCGCCGAGGCCGAGTCCGGCTCGGAACGTGCGGGGCCGGGGGAGGGAGCGCCCGGCGCCGCCGCCGGCCGGCCCGCCGCTGTCCGCGACGCGGAGGCCCGGGCCGCCCGATCGGACTTCCACCGCGCCGTCTCCGCCTCGGACTCCGCGTCCTCACGCTCGCGACCGCCGGGACGGGCGGCGGCGCTCCAGGCCTTCTTCGTCGCCAACACCGGACGAACCTTGATGCCCGCAGGCGAGACCAGTGGCGTCCTGTCCCCCAACCTCCGTACAGAGGAGACCTGATATGCATCCGTTCTTCCGTCCGAAGCGGGCCTTGGCGGCCGCGCCGGAGGCGACCCCGTGGCGTCGCGCCGGTCAGATGTGGGACGACCGCATGGGATTGTCGCTGGCCCATGCGCGCAACTGGCGTCGGATCGCCGTCGCCAACCTGGTCCTGGCCGGCTTCCTCGGCGCGGGCTGGTGGGCCCAGGCCGAGCGCGCCGTGGTGAAGCCCTTCGTGGTGGAGGTTTCGGACTACGGCGAGACGCAGCGGATCACCGCCATCGGCGGCCGCTACGAACCCAACGAGGCCCAGATCGCCCACGCCCTCGCCGGCTGGGTCCGGGACGTCCGCTCCAAATCGATCGACCCGATCGTCATCCGGCAGAATTGGCTGCGGGCCTACGACCTTCTGACGCCGAAGGCGGCGGGCTTTCTGAACGCATGGGCGCAGACCCACGACCCCTTCGCCGAGGCCGGACGCGAGGCCGTGAACGTCGAGATCCTCAATGTGGTCCGCCGGTCCGGCCGCACCTTCGATCTGCAATGGCGCGAAACCCGCTTCGTCAACGGCCAGGCCGCCGGCTCCGAGCGGTGGCGCGCGCTGATCACCACCACCCTGCAACCCCCGCGCACGGAAGCCGAACTCCTGCGCAACCCCCTGGGATTGAAGATCGAGGATGTGTCATGGACCCCCGACGCCTCCTGATCCTCGCGCTCGCCGGCGCGACGCTGTCCGGCTGCGCGATCCTGCGAGAGCCTGTCGCACCGTCGTCGGCGCCCGCCGAAACCCTGATCGAGGCGGCGTCGCCGCTGCAGCAATTGGACGCTTCCGAGGACCTGGCGCCGACGACGACCCATCTGGAGCCGGCGGCCGCCTCAGCGCCGGAGGCGGACGGCGCGCGGCCCTATCTGGCGGAAGCGCCGCCGCCGCAAGCGGCCTCCGATCCGACGCCGGCGCCGCCGGCGCTGACCGGCCGCAGGGCGATCGCCGAAGCCAACAGCGCGGCGAGCGCGCCGTCCCGGTCGGACCGGTTTCAGGGCGGGGTCCAGATTTTCGCCTGGGAGCCCGGGCGGGTCTTCGAGGTGTGGACCGCGCCGCTCCGGGTGACGACCCTGACGCTCGGACCGGGCGAGACCCTCATCGCCAAGGCGGCGGGCGACACCGTCCGTTGGCAGATCGGCGAGGCCGCGTCCGGGGAGGGGCCGGACCGCCGCGTCCATGTGCTGCTCAAGCCGCTCGAACGCGGCCTGGAGACCAACCTGGTCCTGACCACCAACCAGCGCGTCTATCTCGTCGATCTGCGCAGCGGGGCCGCCGACGCCTTTAACGCCGCCGTCGCGTGGGACAGCTCGCCGACCTTCGGCGTCGATGTCGGATCGGCACCCATCGCTTCCGAGCCGCGCGTGCGGGCGCCGGACCCGGTCGTCCTGCCGGAATGGCCGCTCGACGCCCGATACCGGCTCGAACCCCAGGGACGACGTCCGCGATGGACGCCCTCGGCGGTGTTCAATGACGGCCGACGCACCTTCATCGCCTTCCCGGCCGATCTGCAGGTCGGCGAAGCGCCCGCCCTGTTCGCCATCGCCCCCGACGGCGAGGCGCAGCTCGTCAACTACCGACAGGCCGGCGGCCTGTTCATCGTCGACCGCGTGCTCGATCGCGCCGAACTGCGGCTGGGCGACCGCAGGCCGCAGGTGGTCCGCATCCGTCGTCTTCAAGGAGCCCGTCCATGACCGAGACGCCCTCGCCATCCGCCCCCGTTCCAGCGCCGGGCGAGAGCGCCGCGCCACGCGCGTCCAAGCATCCGGCGCCGGAACTCGCCAGTCGGGCGCCCCGCCCGAGCGTGGTGCGTCTGCGCAAGTCCGTCGTCCAGATCTTCGTTATCGGCGGGGTCGTCCTGATCTCCGGGTCTCTGGCCTGGGCGTTCGTGGTGCAGCCGGAACTGCGGCAAGGCACCCGCGCTCGCGCCGAGGCCGCGCGCGAGGACGAGACCCGCGGGGTCGTCCGTCCGGCCGAGGTCGTCACCGAACAGCCGGCCAGCTATGACCGTCTGCCGGCGCCGCGTTCATCCGCTGAGCCGAGCGAGGTCGGCGGCGCGCCGGTCGAGCCTTCCGAGCCGCCGGCCGCCCCGCCGGTCTACCGCGCCGCGGTCGAGCCCCGTGGTCCCGCGCCCGGCGAGCTGGCGCGCCGCTCCGGGCTGTTCTTCACCGAGGTCCGCGACGGCGCTGCGGCCGCGCCGGCCCCAGCTGGAGCGGAGCGTCCGTCTCCGGCCGCCGTCGGCGCGGCCGGCGCGGACTATGGTGCCACCTACAACGGCCATGTGTTGACCGCGCCCCTGTCACCCTATGAACTGAAGGCCGGGGCGATCATCCCCGCCGCCTTGCTGACTGCGATCGATACGGCCCGGGCGGGTCCGGTGATCGCCACGGTCACCCAGAACGTCTACGACACCGTCAGCGGCCGCCACCTGGTGCTCCCGCAGGGGACGCGGCTGATCGGCCGGCATGAGGGCGAGAGCGCCTACGGGGATCGGCGCGCCTTCCTGACCTGGGACCGGCTCATCCTCCCCAACGGCAAGAGCCTGGTCCTGACCGGCGAGCCCGGCGTCGACGCTCAGGGCACCGTCGGCGTGCGGGGCTCGGTCGACCGTCGCCTCTTTCCCTTGCTGGTCGGGACGCTGTTCGCCGGCGCGATCACCACGCTCGGGCAGATCGCCCGCGACGACGACGGCGGCGGCGGCCTTCTCGGCGACGCCGGCGACGCGGCGGCCATCGAGGGCGCGCGCGTCGGCGGCCGCCTGATCGACCGGGAACTGGAGGTTCGCCCGTCCATCCGCCTGCGGGCCGGCGCCTCCGTGCGGGTGATGATCACCCGCGACCTCATCCTCGAGCCGTACCAGCTATGAGCCCGCTCGCTAATGGAAACCGCTGGTGCGTGACGGGCGTCGCCGTGTTCGCCCTCGGCTGTCTTGCGCTGGTCGCCCATAACGTTCCGGCGCTGGCGCTCGTCAACGAGAGCCCGAGCCTGCCCGAGGGTCTGTACGCCCGACGGTTCGGCGCGGAAGTCGAGCGGGGCGGCGTGGTGGCCATCCCCCAGCCGACCGCGGCGCGGGCCTATCTCGCCGATCTGGGCATGCCCGGGGACGTGGCGCTCATCAAACGGGTCGCGGCGGCGGGCGGCGACCGGGTCTGCGTGGAAGGGGCGCAGGTGCGTACGCCGGACGGCGTCCGGACGGTCCGCACCCACGATCGCCGCGGCGCCGTCCTGCCGCGCTGGTCAGGATGCCGACGGCTCGCGCCGGACGAACTCTTTCTGCTCGGCGACACCCCCGGGAGTTTCGACAGCCGATACTTCGGGCCCGTTGGGCGCTCCGAGGTGCTCGGCGTCTATCAGGAGGTGCTGAGATGGTGAGATCTATCCTTTGCGCGGCGGCGCTCTTCGCCCTGGGCGCGCCGGCCTCCGCCCAGTCCGTGGACTGGGACGCGGCGGGCGGCGACCTGTTCGGTCGCACGATGGCCGAGGCCGGGCCGGGGCCGGACGCCGCCGGGGAAGGCGACGCGCCACGCCTGGCCGCGCTCAGCCAGCCCTTCCAGGCCGAGATCGCCCGCGCGGCGGCGGCCCACGGACTGGACGAGAAGCTTCTGCACGCGCTGGTCCTCACCGAATCCGCCTATCAGCCCGGGGCCCTGTCCCCGGCGGGCGCGGGCGGACTGACCCAGCTCATGCCGGATACGGCCCGCGAGCTCGGGGTGGACGATCGCTTCGATCCGATACAGAATTTGCGCGGTGGCGCCGATTATCTCGCCCGCCAGCTGCTGCGCTTCGGCGATCTGCGCCTTGCTCTGGGCGCCTACAACGCCGGGCCCGGTCGCGTGGCGCGGCTCGGCCGGGTCCCGGACATCGCCGAGACCCAAGCGTATGTGGTCTCGGTCATCGACTGTTACCTGGCGCTGACGGCGGGCCAGGCCCCGCGAAACCGTCGTCATTGCCGTCCGCGCGTGCAACCATGATCGGGCAAGGGGTCAGAGAGGACGCGGGCGCCGGCGGCGGCGCAGACGACCTTCTGACGCGGGCTGAAGCCTCCGCCTTCCTGTCTCAGCTCGGCATCCAGCTGAAGCCGGCGAGCCTCGCCCGGCTTTGGTCGACGGGATCGAACGGACCGCCGTGCCGGCATATCCGTTCCAAGCCCTATTATCCTCGCGGGCTCCTGCGCGACTGGGCGCGCAGCCAGATCACCGACGTCCGGACCGGGGCGCCGCCGGCCGCCCGGAGCCGGCGGCGTGGCTAGGGCCGGTGTCACAGCCGCCCAGGTTCTCGCCGACCCTGCGGCCAGCTACGCATTGAAAGCCGTCCTTGTGGCCTGGCGCCGACGGGACCCCGTGGATGCGGCGAACGACGCCCGCCTGCTGCGCGACGTTCTGGAAGGCGCAGCGGATCAGAGACTTGGGGGCCGACATGACGACCGATAGTGAAGACTCGCCTGACGTCGGGGGCAAGGACGACCGCTTGCTGTCCTGGGATCAGGTCGAACGGATCGCCAGCATCAGCCGCTCGACCGCCTGGCGGATGGAGCGGGACGGGGCCTTCCCGCGTCGCGTCCGCGTGTCGCCGGGCCGCGTCGGATGGTGGGAGAGCGAACTGACCCTGTGGAAGCGGAGCCGGTCAGGGCGGATCCCGCCGCCGCCGCCGCGAAAGGGCGCCCGAGTCCCAAGGTTACCGGGAATGGCTCGCTCAATGCCACGTCCGGCGCCGGAGCCGACGCCGGCCGCGCCCGCCGCAGCGGATCCGCTTCCAAGCAAAAAGGCCCGGCGCCGACCAACGGACCCTGGCATCCAGATCGACTTCGGCTTCTAGGAACGCTGGCCGTTTTCTCGGGGCGTCCAGACGGGCGATTCATACTCCCCTCGAGTACCTTGCGGTCGTGCACTAGCCGCTTTACAAGGCCGCTTCCTGTTGGGGAGTAGCTTCCGGCCGCGATCGCCGGGGTCGGGTCAACACGCTCGCGCATCTGCGCGTGGTCCGATCAGCGGTCATGCCGCCTAACGAGACCAGCGCATCCGACGCCGCACCGGCCGGCGTGGGGTCGCGTGGTCCCGTGCCCGGTGGAGACTCCCATGACGCCTGGCGCCATCGCCGTCCTGTCCCTCAGCATGTCGACGGACGCCTTCGCCGCCGCCGTGGGTCGAGGCGCATCCCACCGACCCAGCTTGGCGGGCGCCGTTCGCGCCGGCGCCGTGTTCGGCGTGATCGAGGCGGTGACACCCGTCATCGGCTGGGCGCTGGGTCTCGTGGCCGCCGGTCTGGTGGAAAGGATCGACCACTGGATCGCCTTCGTCCTGCTCGTCGCCGTCGGTGTAAAGATGATCTGGGAGGCAACCCGGGACACGGCGGCGGGAAGAGAGGAGTCCGCCCGTCGATCAGGGCCCTGGGCGCTGGTCGCCACGGCGGTCGGGACTAGCATTGACGCGGCCGCTGTCGGCGTGGGTCTTGCCTTCCTCGGGGCCAATATCTGGATCATCGCATTGTCGATCGGCCTGACGACCTTCGTCCTGACCACGACAGGGATGCTGATCGGCCGCGCCGTCGGAGGGCGGTTCGGCAAGCCGCCGAGTTGATCGGGGGGCTGGCGCTCATCGCCCTCGGATCGGTCATTTTGTTCGAGCATCTCACGGCCTGAGGCTCGATGAAATATCAACTCTGACTTGTGTGGCCCGCCCGGTCTCGCTTACTAGGAGCGGGAGGCGAGGCATGGGTCATTTTCTGCATCGGTCGGAATGCCGCTCTTGGATCTATCCGTGGCGGTGTCCGGAGTGCACGTCGCCCATCTTCGTCTACCAGTGCACCTGCGGCAGCGGCGTCTTCTTCGAGAGCAATCAGCCGCCTTGGCCCCGGCATGACTGCGGGGCCGCGATCGTCAGGCAGTCCATGGCGGGCGCGGGCGGTTGGCTCAAGACGGGTCTCGACCCGGCGACCGGCAAGGGCAGGCCGTTCGCGTGCCTCAAGGGGTTCGTCGCCGTCGGTGGGGGGACGCCCGTCGATCTGCCCCCCGAGGCCCATCGGCCGCCGCCGCCCGTCGCGGTGGGCGTCAAGGCGATGGATCCGATGCCCGGTGAGGTCGAGAGCTTCATCGGTGTGGTGCGCGACGTGAAGGCCGACACGTCGCGGCTTGAGACGCTCTACCAGGGACTGGGCGATCTCGGGCGCAAGCTGCTCGATCTGCCGGCGCGCACCGCTGCCCGCCAGATCACGGTCGAGAAGAACGACCTCGATCCGATCGAGAGCTATACGGCGGTGACCTCCAGGGATCTCCTGTCCGGCATCGGCATCGGCATCGGCGTCGGCGTCGGCGTTGGTCAGATGGTCTGGGTCGAGCTGGAGGCGCGCCACGCGGCCGACCGGTCGGCCTGGGTGGTGACGAGCCTGGGCGATCTGGATTGAATGGCGGCGAGGGGATGGGCAACAAGGAATGGCCGGATGACTGGAAGGTCGGCAACGGATCGGCGCGGGTTGGCCTGTGGCTCGTGCTCGCGCCGGCCGCCGCGGTGCTGATCGGGACGGTCCTGAGAGCGGTCTGGCCGATAATCGCGAGCCGGCTTCAGTCCTGAGCTGTCGAAAGGTTCGGTCTTGCCGCCCGGACGGCGTGGACGGCCACGGTCGCGGTTGAGCCGATCAGGTCGGATCGGCTGCGAGCGACGCTGCCGCACGGGGAGACAGACTTACTGTTTCGAGATATTGCGCGAAGCAGGGGTCAAGGCGCGCTGATCCCGGCATCATGAGTTTCGCGACGATAAGCGGGCCGAGCGGGATCCTGGCGATGCGGCTTGGTCACGATGGTGCGGCTGGAGCGATCTGAGGTGTTGCGAAAGGACGTGGCGGGGTGAGCAATGTCGTCCATCTGTCGGACAGGGGCGAGGATCTGAGGGCGGACGATCCCGTCAAGAAGGCCCTGTATCCGCTGGCCAACCGCGCCATCGTCGCTCTGGAGGAAGACCCGTCAGAACATGTGCGGGCGCATCTGGTGGCCCCCACCGTGATGGCCGTGGCCGCCGCCGCGATGTTCAAATCGACGCTGGATCGGCCGCGAGGCGTGGCCATGTTGCGCGAGTTGGCGGAAATCCTGGAGCGGAATGACTTCGGTTCCATCCCGTGGGGACCCAAGCACCCGGATCACAAGCGGGCGATCCAGACCCTGATCGACGAGAAGCGGGCGCCGACCTACGATCCGGCCGATCAGGACGCCATGCTGTCGCTGATGGACGACATGGAGGCCGAGTTCACCCTGGCGATGGACCGTCTCGTCGAACGGTACCTGGACGCCGTCGAAACCGCCGACGAGTTCCTGCTGCACGGCTTCCTGATGCAGTTCATGATCAAGCGGTATGGTCGCATCGAGGAGCCGGAGGACGCCTGGTCGACGGTCAGGCACGCCGCCATCGATCAGGGTTGGATCGAGCCGTGAAGTCATCAGCGGAGGTCGAGCCCGGCCTGCGCCGGGTGGTGCTGATCGTGGCGATTCTGAACCTGGCCTATTTCGGCGTCGAGTTCTTCGTGGCGCGGACGATCGGCTCGGTGTCGCTTTTCGCGGACTCGATCGACTTCCTTGAGGACGCCGCGATCAATCTGCTGATCGGTCTGACCCTGATGACCTCGGTGGCGACCCGAGCGCGGGTCGGCAAGCTGCTGGCACTGGTCATCCTCGTGCCGACCGTCGCCACGCTCTGGACCGCCTGGGCCAAGTTTCAGGCGCCCGTCGCGCCGGAGCCGGTCTGGCTTTCCCTCACGGGCGCGGGGGCGTTGGCGGTCAATCTGACCTGCGCCTTCCTGCTGGTCCGCTTCCGCTCCAGCCGCGGCAGTCTGACCCGCGCCGCCTTTCTCTCCGCCCGCAACGACGCCTTGGCGAACGTCGCGATCGTCGCGACGGGTCTGATCACCGCCTTCCTGTGGCGCTCGGCCTGGCCCGATGTGGTGGTGGGTCTGGCGATCGCCGCGTTGAACGCGGACGCGGCGAGGGAAGTGTGGGAAGAGGCCAGGCAGGAACATCCGCGCGGAGAAACGAAGGTGAGAAATGGCTGAGCCGCCGCCGGACGCCCTCCAATCGTTGATCGATGATCCGAACGAGACGCTCGGAGCTGAATACAAGGCGGAGGTCGAGCTTGCGACGCCGCTTGGCCGGGCGAAACTGGCCCGACATCTCGCGGCCCTCGCCAACCACGGCGGCGGCTATCTGATCATCGGCTTCAATGACGAACTGAAACCGCAGGAGCCGCGTCCGGCGCTGCCCACGCGGGACGATGTCGGTCGAGTGGTGAAACGCTATCTCGAGCCACCGCTGCAATGTGACGTGCGAACGCTCCGAGACGCCGGACAACGGACCTATGGGGTGATCGTCGTCCCCGCCCACGGCGCGACGCCGGTGTGCGCGGCGGCTGACGGGCCGCAGGACGCAGCCGGGCGCGTTCAGGGGATCACTCGGGGCGTGCACTACATCCGCAAGCCAGGCCCCGAGAGCGCGCCATTGCTCACGTCGCAGGAATGGACGCCATTGATCCGCCGCTGCGCCCTGGCGGAACGCTCCAGCCTGTTGGGCGCCATCGAGGTGGCGCTACGGGGCAGCACTCAGGTCACGAGCCTGGACGCGGTTCTGGCGAGCTGGATCGATGCGGCGAGCGTGGCTTATTCCCGGGGCGTGGAGGCGAACCTTCCGGACAGAAGGATCGCGACGGCGCGTTTTCACTTCGCCTATGCGATCGAGACGCAAGGCGATCCCTTGAAGCTGTCGGACCTCTCAGGGGTGCTGCGACGCGTCGCGCATGAACTGGACCAGCAGGTTCACACAGGCTGGGGCATGTTCCATGTCTTCGACGGACCCATCGGCCCGCGCTTCAAGACGGATCCCCGTCTGGACGAAGGCGATCTGGAATTCCTCGAGATGAACCTGCTGGAGCAGGACAGCAAGGTCGGCATGACGGACCTGTGGCGGGTCACGGCGACAGGTTTGGCGAGCTTGCAGAGGGGCTATATCGAGGACACCCACTGGTGGAAGGACATTCCGCCCGGCCAGGTGTTCAGTCCCAATCAGATGGCGATGTCGGTCACCGAACTGGTTCGACACGCCTCCCTGTTCGCCCGCGAGTTCGGAGAAGCCACCCAGGTCCATTTCCGGTGTGAGTGGAGGGGATTGCAGGGTCGCCGGTTGCACGACTTTCATCATCCGTGGATGTTCTCGGGACACCCTGCCGCGGAGGACGCGCGGCGAGCGCGCGCCAGCGCCACGGTCGGAGCCCTGGAGGCCAGCTGGGCGGACGTCGCCGCCGAACTTGCCGGTCCCGTCGCGCGTGCGTTCGGCATCGGTCATCTGATGACGCCGGCCTGGTTCGTCGGACAAAGCGCTGCGTGGTTGCCGCGTTAGGCTCTCAGCCCGCTAGTGGAGCACTTCCCCGCCGACCGGATCGACCTGTCGCATCTGGCCGGCTGCGTCCTGGACGAAGACCTCGACCCGCTCGCCCCTGTCGATCAGCGTCGCGGCGCGGATCAACGCCGCTTCTATGGCGTCGACGCTGAAATCGAAACGGCCGGCGTCGCTGCCGTCGCGCAAAACCCGCCAGTCGCCGTCGCGTCGGAGCACGGTGAACTGAACCGGAGGATGGGAAGACGGCATGCAAGCCTCCCGTGGTTACGCCCTCGGGATGTCAGGGCAGGGACAGAAGAATCCGGATCCAGCCGATGTCCTGGAGATACTCGATCGACTCGAACAGCGGATAGGCGATGACCATGACCGCGCCATCGAGCAGGGTCCGCAGAAAGAAGGCCGGGCGCACCTCCAGCGTCTCGCCATCGCGCCACCGGGAGAGGTCGGGCCAGAAGCGGGGCGTTCGGGCGGTATAGGCTTCGTAGGCGTCGCCGAAGGTCGAGCGGAGCCAGGCCTCCTCTCGTCGCACGGTGGCGGCGAAGACCGCCACGGCGATGACGAGGAACAGGACGGCGATCGTCGCGCTGCCGGTCAGCGCGCCCATGCCGAAGGCACCCATGAAACTGAACACATAGAGCGGATTGCGGGTGATGGAGTAGGGGCCGCGATCGACGATCTCGGCCTTCTTGCGCCCGCCGATATAGAGGGAGCACCAGGCGCGCCCGATGACGCAGATCGCGATCAGGGCCAGGCCGATCGCCTCCAGCCCTTCGTGTACGAGCGTCTCTCCGCCCAGGGACCGGGTCACGGCGGCGAAGGCGAGCACCGCGAGAAGGGCGATCAGAAGCACGCCCTTGCGGATGCGCTGGACCCGGCGAAGATTGGGGACTGAGGAAGTGGACGCGGTCATCGACGACCCTCGGTTGGAGTGGCGCGCGTCGGAGCGCGCGGAGCAGCCTGGTTGTGAAGGGCGTCCTCAGGACGACGAGGTGGGTCGGCGGAGCGAAGCAGCCGCCACCCTGCCACGGCCCAGATCGAGCCCACCGCCCAGCCCGCCACGACATCGGTAGGCCAATGCACGCCAAGATAGACCCGGCTGACGCCGATGGCCAAGACGAGAAACGCGGTGGTCACGAGGATAAGCGCGCGCGACCCGTGACGCGCGACGGCGCTGGCCAGCAGCGCCGCCAGGGTGAAGTAGATGGCTGTCGAGACCGTCGAATGGCCGCTGGGGAAGCTGTGCGTATAGACATAGCTGCCTTGGGCGGTGAGGTCGGGTCGGGGGCGGGCGTAGGCCAACTTCAACAGATCGCTGGTCAATTCGGCGCCAAGCGCCACCCCGGCCAGAACGACGGCAGCGCGCCAACGGCGGGTCCGGGCGAGCGCGATCACGCCGATCACGGCGACGAGGGTCAGGACGGTGAATCCGCCCAGGGCGGTGACGTCCCGCATCGCCTCCTCGACCCAACGCGGGCCGAGAGGGTTGTCGGGATTTCCCGGCGTCCGAAGCAACAGCAACAGCTTTTCGTCCAACGCCCGGGTTTCGCCCTCACGCATCTCGCCGGCGAGGGTCAGAAAGAACCACAGGCCGGCCGAAACGGCGAGGAAGACGCTGATCGCGGCGACGGTCAGGCAGTCGCGGGCGCGCTGGATGAGTGTCAGCGGAAGGCGCATCAGCTGCCGATGAAGCCAAGCGACGGCTCCATCTCCTCGAAGGTGACTGTCATGCCCCAGCCCTTGCCAAACGGCGCGGCGATATGGCCGTACTTCAGGGAGAGCTGTTCTTCGGCCGCGTCCTCGCCCCTGCGCTGGATTCCCGCCACATAGAGGGCTGATGCGAGCCCGGTTCGATCCGCCCCCGATTCGCAGTGGATTAGGATCGGCTTTGGGGCTCTCTGCATGATCTGGATCAGGCCCCAGGCCTCGCGCCGCGTGATTCCGCGTTTGGCCGACATCCGGAAGTCGATATGGCGCAGACCCAGGCGGCGCGATGTCGCCACTTCGTCCTGATACCAGCCGTCCGAAGGGTTCTCGCCGCGCAGGTTGATCACGGTCCTGATGCCGTGCTCGCGGACATAGCGCTCGAGGGCGGCCGGAGAGGGCTGGGCTGACCGGTAGACCTCGCCTTCGGCCACCGTGTGGAAATTGCCAGTCATGGCCGTGGCGCCGACATAGGCGATCACGACCGCGATCAGGATCGCCGCTAGCAGGGCCGCCCTGACGGCGACGCGTCCCACGATGTTTAGCCGCCTGGGGCGGCGTCGGGACGACAGCTGTTGGACGATCATCGGCGGGCCTCCCGCAACGGCGTGGACAGACGGGCCAGGAGGGCTGGGCAGAAGATCAAGATCAGCGGCACGCCGGCGATGAGGCCGGTGATGATGGCGATGGCCAGCGGCTTCTGCATCGCCGAGCCCTCTCCGAGTCCTAGAGCCAGCGGGGACAAGGCGAGGATGGCGATCAGGGCGGACATCAAAATCGGTCGCAGTCGGGCGCGTCCGGCGGCGATCAGCATATTCGCTTCCGCCCGTCGATCGCTCGGAAGTTCGGCCAGGTAGAAGACGCCGAGCTCGGCGACGATGCCGATGACCATGGTCAGCCCCATCATGGCGGAAATGTTGAGCTCTGTACCCGTGATCCACAGACCTACGAAGACGCTGGAGGCGGACAGCAGGAGGGTGACGACGATACTCGCCGCCGCCGCCCAGCCCCGGAAAAGATAGAGGAACAGGAGGCCGACCAGGACAAGGGCGCTGACGAACACGACCGCGAGGTCGCGGAAGGATTTCTGCTGTTCGGCGTAAAGGCCGCCGTATTCGACGCGCACGCCCGAAGGCAGGGCCAGCGACGAAACCGTCCGTTGCACCTCCCGCATCGCCGAACCCAGATCGCGGTTGTCGAGACGGGCTGTCACGGCGACGAGCGGCTGAAGGTTCTCCCGCGTGATCTGCGGCTGGCCGGGTGCGATGGTCAGGGTCGCGACGCGCGAGAGAGGGAGGGTGTGCCCATCGGGCGCGCGCAGGGGCAGGCCCTCCAGCGCCCGCACGCGATCGCGCAGCGTTCCGTCGGTCCAGACGCGGACGCCGACCAGCTTTTCGCCCTCCTGGATCCGGCCGATGACGTTGCCGCCGACCAGAAGTTGGAGCTGACGCGTGACGGCCTCCGGGTCGAGCCCTTCGAGAGCCGCGGCGGGCCGATCCACGGTGATCACCACGGCGTCGCCGGCGACTCTCAGTCCGCCGTCCACCTCGACGACGCCCCGGATCTTGCCGATGGCCTCCGTCACCACGGGCGAAGCCGCCTTGAGCGCGGCTTCGTCGGCGCCGAGCAACTTGACCTCGATAGGCTGGGGCACGGCGGTGAGGTCGCCGATGAGGTCTTCCATCAGCTGCGCCGTCTCGACGGTGAGGCCGGGCACGGTCGCTTCGATCTTGCTCCGCACGTCCGCGGTGACCACCTCGATCGGGCGACGCCCCTTCGCCTTGAGCCGAACGAAGAAGTCGCCCTCATTGGCCTCGGACAGGCCTCCGCCCAGCTGAAGGCCTGTGCGACGAGAGTAGCTCTCCACGTCCGGCGTGGCCTGAAGGATCGCCTCGACCTGGCGCAGCAGCCGGTCGGTTTCAGTCAGCGACGCGCCCGGCGCGGCATAATAGTCGAGGATGAAGCCGCCCTCGTCCATCTTGGGCATGAAGCCGGAGCCGACACGGGTGTAGGCCAATCCGCCGACAAGCAGCAGGGCGGTTCCGACGACCAGCGCCAGTCGGCCAGGCCGACCGAGGATTCGCGCCATCAGGGATTCGTAGCGCCCCCCGAACCGCTCGAGCAGGTTTCCGGCCCGCTCGGCCTGTTCAACGTCACGGTCGCGCACCCATTTTTCCGCCAACAGAGGCGCGACGAACAGGGCGAAAACCAGCGAGATGGCGAGAGACGCCGACATGGTGATGGCGAGCGCCTTGAAGAAGCCGCCGGTGACGCCGCCGAGGAAGGCGAGTGGGGCGAAGACCAGGATAGTAGCGAGCGTGGACCCGATCAGGGGGCGCGCCATCTCGGCGGCCGAGCCGAGAACCCCTGGCCCGTCGGTCCCGCCTCGCCGCCGTTCCTGGAGACGCCGCATCAGGTGTTCGAGCATCACGACGGCGTCGTCGACCACCAGGCCGACGGCGGCGGCCATGCCGCCGAGGGTCATCATGTTGAAGGTCATCCCGAACAGGGCGAGCGCGATACAGGTCGTCGCCAACACGGCGGGCAGCATCAGGGCGACGATCAGCATGAATCTCAGGCTGCGCAGGAAGACGAACAGAACCAGGCCCGCCAGCAGCGCCCCAAGCAGGATGGCGTCCCGCACGCTGCCCGCCGCCGCCGTGACCAGTTGGGATTGGTCGTAGAAGGTGACGATGCGGACATCGGCCGGCGTTTCGGCCTTGAAGGCGGCGATCCGGCTGCGGACTTCCTTGACCAGGCCCACGCTGTTGGCGTCGGGCGTCTGACGAATGTTGAGCAGGACCGCGTCCTGTCCCTGGGCGGTGACGCGGGTCCATTGCGGCGTCTGGCGGACCACAACCTCGGCGATGTCGTCGAGTTCGACCACCCCGCGCGTACCCGTCTGGATGACGGTCTTGCGGATGTCGTCGACGCCGGTCAGCTGATTGTCGGTCAGCACCAGGTAGAGACGGTATCGGTCTTCCAGGCGGCCGGCCGCCACGACCACATTGTTCGACGACAGGACGCGGGCCAGATCCTCAACCGAGAGGCCGAGCGCCTGCAGGCGGGCCGGGTCGGCCAGCACCTGATATTCCTTTTCTTGGCCGCCAAGCACATCCACGCTGGCCACGCCTGGCGTCGAGGACAGCAGCGGGGCCAGTTGAAGCTGGGCGAAATCTCTCAACTCCACCGGATCGCGGGTCTGGGAGACGAGCGCCAATCCCAGCACCGGAAAGACCGTCGGGTCCATCCGGCGCACCTCGAAGCGCGCGCCGGGGGGAAGGTCGGGGACGACGGCGTTGACCGCCGACTCAGCTTGCAAGGTGGCCGCGACCATGTCCGCGCCCCATGCGAAGTTCACCGAGAGTTCGGCGGATCCCCGGCTGCTTGTGGATCGGACAGAAACCACGCCCGGAACCGTCCGGAGCGCGCGTTCGATCGGCCGGGTGACCTGGCTGACCATCTGTTCGACAGGCCGGTCGCCTGCGTCGACCGCCACGACGACACGGGGGAAGTCGATCCGCGGGAAGAGGCTGACCGGGAGCTTGAACGCGGACGCGGAACCCGCGAGGCCCAGGAGGACGAACGCCAGGAGGACGAAGCGGACCTGACCTGAAAGCCAGCGCGTCATCAACGACCTGCCGCTGTCGAGGCG
This sequence comes from Brevundimonas sp. GW456-12-10-14-LB3, assembly GCF_059424365.1. Taxonomy (NCBI): domain Bacteria; kingdom Pseudomonadati; phylum Pseudomonadota; class Alphaproteobacteria; order Caulobacterales; family Caulobacteraceae; genus Brevundimonas; species Brevundimonas sp. GW456-12-10-14-LB3. The sequence continues at coordinate 179,758 of NZ_JBWKZJ010000001.1, read as the reverse complement.
GCGGCGGCTTCGCGCACAGCCATGCCGTCCATAAGCGAAGGGCCGCCCTCGATCACCACACGCTCGCCGGCTCGGACCCCGGAGACGACCTCCACCCTCTCAGGCAGCTCCAGGCCGATCCGGACGGGTCGGCGTGCGGCCTTTCCACTCGCCACCACGAAGACGAACGGGCTTTCGCCGTCATAGAGGATCGCCGACCGGGGCGCGGTCAGCACCCCCAGGCGGGTTCCCGCCACCACCTCGGCCTTGACCGCCTCGCCGGGCAGCAAGGGCGCACCGGGCGGCACCGGAGCCAACAAGGCGGCCAGGCGGGTCGCGGGATCGACCCGCCGATCGATGGAAGCGATCCGGGTCGGGGCGGAGCCTCCCTGATCGTGCAAACCCGTCAGGGTGAGCGTCGATCCGGCGCGAAGCCGTTGCGCGTCCTCGACCTCAACGCCCAGCCGGGCGTTCAGCCGCCCGGCCGCGCCAAGGCTGGCGACCACGGCGCCGGCTGGCGTCAGGCTTCCAGGATTGCTCGGCAGTGCGTCAACGACGCCTGCCGCGGGGGCGGTGAGGGTCAGTCGCCCGCCTTGTGTGAGACGCCGGAGGTTCGCGCTGGCCTGTTGCGCTGTTTGGGCGGCGGCGACGGCGGTCTGGACTTCGGCGTCGGAGGCGAGCCCGTCCGTCCGAAGACGGCGGACCCTGGCGGCCTCGGCCTCGGCCAGGCGTGCTTCGCGGGCGAGCCGATCCAGATCCAGGCGGGTCTGCGGACTGGCGCCGAGCGTGACCACCGGCTGACCCGTCGTGACGGATTGCCCGACGCGGACATGGATCTGCACCACCTGCGCTTCGAAGGGCGCGGTGAGGGCGCGAAGGCCCGCGACGTCGAACTCCACCTGTCCATAGGCCGTGATCGTCTCGTCCAAATCAGCGCTCACGACCGGCGCCGTGCGGACCTGGGCCACCGGATCGGCTGCCTTCTCCGGGGGCGCGGAGCAGGCGAGAGGCGTCGCCACGAGCAACAACATCGGAATCAGGCGACGCATGCGTCAGTCTCCAGCAGATATCCGGCGGCTGTTTGTAGAGCGCGCCATTGCTCGGCCAGGGCCTGGTCAAGGGCGGCCAAGGCGATTTCCTTGTCCAGCAGCGAGAGCCGCGCGGTCTCCGCCGTGACCTGGGCGATGTCGCCCCTGGCGCCGGCGCGTTCGAAGGCTTCCACAGTCGTCCGCAACGGTTCGACCTGGGCCTGTAGATCAGCCCTTTGCCTGCGTCCTATATCGAGCGCGGAGACCAGCGTGGCGAGATCGGCCCGTGTCGCGAACAGGCGCGCCTCATACTCCGCGCGCAGCTGTTCGCGCGTCGCGCTCTGAACGGCGATCTGGCCGCGGTTACGGTTCCAGACGGGAAGGTCGAACCCGATTGCCACACCGTTGGTGCGGACGGCCCCGGTGTCTCGAGCGGCGTTAAGAGAGAGATTGAGGCGCGGGTATTGCTGCAGGACAGCGACGTGCACCGCCGCTTCCTGAGCTTCGTATCCGGCCCGAAGGGCCGCAAGATCCAGACGCTCAGCGAGGGATCGCGAGATCAGGGTGTCGATCGACAACGAGCAGGTCGGGGGCGCGGTGAGCGCCACCAAGCGTATATTCGTCTGTGGGGAGAGGCCGAGCAGGGCGTTGAGTTGCAGGCGCGCCGCCGCCAGATCACGCTCGGTGGCGCGTGCGCGGTCGGCAGCGTCCGCTTCCGCCAGTCGTCGGGCCTCGATGTCGATCGCTGACAGATCGCCTCGACCGACGGCGGCGAGCGATCGGCTCAACACAGAGCGCGACACGGATTCGGCCTCCCGAGCGAAGACCAGGGCTGCGCTCAACCCCTGGATGCGGGCTGCGAGCACAGACGCCTGATTGCCGGTCTGCCATTCCTGCCAGGCGAGATCGAGACGCGTCTGGCGTTCAGTGGCGCGCGCGCCGCGCACGGCCTGCGGCCGGATGTAGAAGGCGGACGTGTCCAGGCCGAGCGATGCGGCGAGCGCATTGACGAGGCCGGGCGCCGACTGCGGGCGGTCGAGGCTCGCGCTGAACTGCGGGTCCGGCAGAAGCCCGGCTTCGAAAACCTGGGCCTGCGCGACGCCCACCCGGGCCCGCTGCGCACGCAGATCCGGATTGAGAACCACGGCGATGCCGGCCAAGGCGGCTGGATCAAGCGGAGCGTTGAGGTCGACGCCGGCGGCGGAACCCTCCCCTTTGGAAGAGTTGAGCGCCGAGACCGTCAGGTCCGCGGAAATGGTCGTCGGCAGCGGGGCGGGGACATAGGAGGCGCATCCTGCCAGATGAGCGAGCGCTCCCAGCGCCAGCACGGCGGTAAACCTTGGTCGAAGGCTCATGGCTCCCCCCGAAGCATGGGGAGCACGACGCGCACCGCCAATCCCGGATGGTTTGAACCTATCACGAGTTCGCCTTCGTGAAGCGCCGTGATCGCGGCGACGAGCGAGAGGCCGAGACCCTGCCCAGGCGTTTGCCGGCTGCTGTCGAGCCTGTGAAACCGGCGCGTCAATCGGCCCAGTTCGTTTTCGGGAACGCCGTGTCCGGTGTCCCGGACCGCGAGGATCACCTTGCGGTCGTCCTCGTAGGCTTCGATCTGGATCCGGCTACCCGCTCCCGAGTGGGTGAGAGCATTGTCGATGAGGTTGGTGAGCAACTGCACGAGCAGTTCGGGGTCGCCCATGACCTCCGCATCGCTGTCCACGCTTCGGGTCAGCGCGTGGCCCGTCTCTTCGCTGACCGGCAGGTAGGCCTCAAAGACGCGCTCGATGACCCGCTCGAGCTTCAAGGGTTGGAAATGACTGCGACCGGCGCCGCCTTCGAGCTGGCCGATCCGAAGGAGCGCGGAAAAGGTTTCGAGCACCTGATCGAGATCGCCGATGGCAGCCGACACCGCGGAGGCAGGCACTCGCTCATCGATCGCCTCCGCCTGGGCGCGATCCAGGCGTTGGCGCAGGCGGTTGAGGGGCGTCCGGAGATCATGCGCGATATCCGTCGAGACATGGCGCAGGGCGTCCAACGCCTTCTCTTGCCAGTCGAGCAGGGCATTGAGGTTGCTCCGGACGGTTTCCAGCTCCCCGCCCAGGCCGACCGTAGGTACTCGTTCCCCGCGCCGCCCTTCCATAATCCGCGCCGCCGCCCCGTTGATCCGATTGAGCCGTGACGCGAGGAGGCCGCCCGCGGCGGCGCCGGCCAGACCTGCGATAAGGGCCAGGCCGGCGACAGCCCAGATTCCGAGCTGATGGATCAGCTCCTCCAACTCGTGGAGGGCGTAGGTGGATTTACCGACGACGAGAACACCATCAGGCAATGGAGTGGTCAGCGTCTTGACCGGAATTTCCTCGACATCGCCGCCGCCTTCTTCCGGATGGGGCAGCTGGATCTGATCGAGGCCACTGCGGGGCATCAGGCCGTCCGGCAACTGCCCGGCCAACCGATTCCCTTGAGCGTCGGTCACACTGTAAACGAAGGGTCCCGCGACCCGACTTCTGGCCTGAACCTTACGGATCAGCGCGGCCTGGTCAGCGCCGCCGTCCTCGGCAAGAAGAACCTGCGTTTCCGTTCGCAGATCCGCCGTGAGGGCGTCAGCTGCGTAGCGTCCCATCGCGAAGTCGAAGGTCGCCCACAAGACGCCACCGCCCAAGGCGAAGACCACGGCGTAGACCAGCGCAAGCCGGAACCCGACGGAACCAAACACCCTAGTCAAGGTCGCTGAGCCGGTAGCCGGTCCCCCTCGCGGTCTGGATGCGTTCGTGGCCGAAGGGTTTGTCCACCTTGGCGCGCAGCCGGCTCATATGGGCGTCGATAAGGTTGGCGCGGGGCTCGAAATCAAAACCCCAGACCTTCTGCAGGAGCATCTCGCGCGTCACCACCAGTCCCGCGTGCCGCACGAGAAATTCCAGCAGCCGGAACTCCTGCGGCGTCAGATCAAGGTCGATACCGCTGCGACGCGCCGTCCGGGAGCCCAGATCGACTTCAATGTCTCCGGCCTGCAGCTTGTCGCGCATGTCCAGTGCGGGCGCGCGGCGGCCGAGGGCGGCGACCCGTGCGAGCAACTCGCTGAAGGCATAGGGCTTGACCAAGTAATCGTCTGCGCCCGCTTGAAGGCCGTCGACCCGATCCCCAATGGCGCTCATGGCGGTGAGAAAGAGAACCGGAGTCGATACGCCGGCCGCACGGGCCCGCTTGACGATGCTGAGACCGTCCCCGCCGGGCAGCATGCGATCAACAACGAAGACATCGTAATGGCCCTCGAGCGCGAGGTGTTCGCCGTCGTCCGCACGGCTGGCCAGATCGACGACGTGTCCCGCTTCCTTGAGGCCACGCGCCGCGAACTGGGCGGCTTCGGCGTCGTCTTCAATCAGGAGGATCTTCATCCGTTCGCTCTCCAGGAACGCCTCGCCCGGTGGGCCGGGCGAGGTCTTTCCGGCTCAATCCTGGTCTTCCGGACCTTCGCCGCCTTCGGCTTCCGCCGCGGCAGGCGAGACGGCCCCGCTGCCCATGTCAACCAGGTAGTTGACCACCCTTCCGCCCTTGGCGAGTTCGATCTCCCACTGATTGCCGCTTTCGTCGTCGAACGCCGCTTCGAGAGCCTTGCCGCCGCCGTGCCGTTCAGCGATGACCACGGCGTCCGCCAGGGAGACGCGAGCGGCCAGGACGGCCGAGATTTCCCGACCCTCGTCCTGATCGTCGGAGGTTTGGGTTGCGCCGGCCAGGGCGACGCCCCCGACCGCCAGAGTGGCGGCTAGAGCCGCGGCCGACAGGCCGATTACGATCTTACGTTTCATCGTCTTTCTCCGCAGCGCCCCAGATGGACGCATCGAAACCCTAGAGCCTTGAACCTTCGCCTAGCCTCGCGGGAGAATTAATCTTCGCCGACCGAAGGCTGTAAGCGGGGAGAGGGTGTGGGGGTGTCGGCGGACATGGCTTCTTCTGGCCTCGAGGTTGGGTCCTTGGCCGGCGCCATCCGAGGCGGAGGTGAGAGCGAGGCTTCGTCGATTCGTGGCGACGGAGCTAGCTGACGCGGCCACTTGAAGGCTTGATCTGATCCTGCTGACCGCCCCGGTGGCGCTGGCGAAGCGCCGCCGCTAGTTTCTGCCGCACGCAGAATTCAAGGTCGACGCCGACGGCCGTGCGTCGGAAGGCGGCTCAGCAGCGCCATCTTGGAGCCCTGCTGCTGTGAACTTTCCTCTTCATCTCGGAACATCTATTTACGCCATGGTGTGAGGGGGATGGGGCTCCCCGACAACCGCCTGCACGAAGGCTGATAGCTCCTGCTGGCTGGGACACGATGGTGTCCGGTTGCGGCAGGAGTCTGTGCTGTCCCGATCGGAGCCTTAGCTTTTGAAGGATGGCGTGGATGACGTTTCTGATCGTTTTTCTGGGCGCGGGATTGGGCGGGGCCGCTCGGCACGGCGTCAATCTGGTGGCGCTCCGATGGCTTGGACCCGACAGCTTTCCGGTCGGCACGCTCTTCATAAACGTGCTGGGCTCGCTTCTGATGGGCGTGGTCGCCGAGTATTTTCTCGTGCGCGTGGGCTTGTCCCAGCATTTGCGTCTGTTTCTCACCACGGGCATCCTGGGCGGATTTACGACGTTTTCGGCCTTCTCGTTGGAGACGGCGCTGCTCTGGGAACGCGGGGAACCTTTCCAGGCCGTGGCTTACGCCTTGCTCTCCGTCAGTCTGGCGGTGGCCGGTCTGTTCGTCGGTCTGGTGATGGCGCGAACGCTGGCTGGGCTGACGCCGTGATCCGCCTCGCATCGTCCGGCGAAGTCAGCCGCTCGTATTCGCGGTACTGTTCATACGTAGTCGTCCCGATGTCGTGGTCGTGAATCGAGCCCGCCGGTTGCGGCGCCCTGTCGGGCCGGACGAGCCTACTGCGCCCGCGCCTCAGGGCTGACGTGTCAAGCAGACAGCTTCATGGACGTACAGGGCGGCGAGCCAAAGCCGCCTGCACGGCCTTCGTCACGTTGCAGGTGGAGCGAAGACGCGATAACGCCGTAACGAGGCTGATTTGCGCAAACTGATTCACGCCCTTTGCGCCCTCATCCGTGTCGCCGTAACCGGCGGCGTGATGACCCGTGGCGTCTCGGATCTTCGCCACGACGTGCCGCATGTTCCTGGGAGGTCGGCGACGACATCGGCCATGATCACGCCGATGCCCGGAGCGACCTGATCGAGATCCATCCTGGTGCTCGCTGCGCTCTGTGCGGTCGGGATGGCTTTGGGATGGATGGTCTGGCCCGACCGGGATCCAGACGCGCTAGCTCACGCTCGTGACGATCTGGCCGACGATGATCCTCACCTTTCGGCAGGACAACCGGGGGAGGGGCGGAATCATGTCCATCCCTTTGTGATCGACGACCAGCCCCGTCGCTGGCCAGCGAACGGCGATCGACCCAGCGGGCGACGGTCGCGCGGTGCTGGGTCAGCCGCTCGTTCGACTCGATGCCATCGATGTTAGACGATCCGTGCACGTGTCAGCCTTTCGATCACCGGGCAAAGCGCCGCCGCCGCGCATTTTTGCGAGGGCTGCAGGTGCGTGCCGCGTAAGATGCTGTAGGGGCGTCCCTGCCAAGGAGTTTGAATTGACCCGTTTCAAGATCGCATCACTCGCCGCGACCGTCGCGGCCCTTTCCCTGGTCGCCGGTCAGGCCGATGCGCACGCGCGTCTCGTGAGCGCCACGCCGGCCGCCGGCGCCGCTGTCGCGGCCCCGCGCACCATCAGCCTCACCTTCAGCGAGCGCATGGCGCCGGCCTTCTCCGGATTCGATCTCGTCAACGCGGCGGGTGACACCATTCCCGTGCGGACGCGGGTGTCCGAGGACGGCAAGACGATCTCGGGCGCTCCGGCGAGACCGCTCTCGGCTGGAGCCTATGTGGTGAACTGGCGCGTGGCGTCTTCGGACGGGCACCGGATGACGGGGTCCACCAACTTCTCGGTCCGCTGATCGGATGGAGACAACAGTCGTCCTGCTGAGGCTGGGGCAGTACATCGGCGCCGTCCTGCTGTTTGGCGTCCCCCTGTTCTTCGCGTTCAGGATGCCCATGTCGGACGCGGCCGCCGACAGGTGGCCGCGCACGACGCTTCTGGTCGCCGCCGTGGCGACGGCCTTGGCGGCTCTCGCCCATCTCGTCGTCCAGACCGCCATCATGGCGGGGTCGCTGAGTGAGGCGCTGAAACCGGCGTCGCTGTCTTACGTGGCCTTCGGCACCGCATTGGGCGTCGGCTTCCTGGTTCGCGCGGGGGCGGCCCTTTTGGCCGCCATCCTGCTGGTCAGCCTCAAACCCGGACGCGGCGGTTGGATCGCGCTGACGATCGTCGGCGCCGTGGTCAGCGCCAGCCTCGCCTGGACAGGGCACGGCGCGGCGACGGAAGGTGCGGGCCGCTGGCCGCATCTGATCGCCGATGTCGTCCACGCGCTCGCCGCCGGGCTTTGGCTCGGCAGCCTGTTTGCCCTGTTCCTGATGCTGCGGGCTCGCCACGGGCACGCGGCGGGTGCGCCCGTGACCCACGCCGCTCTGGAGGGATTCGCCGGCTTGGGAACGCTCGCCGTCGTCCTGCTGACGATCACGGGTCTGGTGAACAGCGGCTATTTGATCGGCCTCAGCCGACTCGGGAGCCTGGTGACGACGTCCTATGGCGTCCTTCTCGTGCTGAAACTCGCCCTCTTCGCCGGCATGCTGGCCCTCGCGGCGTCGAACCGGTTCGTCCTGACCCCGCAACTCGGATCGGCGCTCGAGGATGAGCAGACCCGTCCGCTCGCCTTGCGCCGCTTGCGGCGCAGCCTGGCCTTGGAGACGGTGCTGGCCGCCTTGCTGCTTTTGGTCGTGGCGATCATGGGAACCCAGGCGCCTCCCGCCGCCATGATGTGAACGGCGCGGGGCGATCGGCGTAAGATCGGGCTACAGCGCGGGTACGGCCGTCTTGGGCGCGCGGGACGTGGATCGGGACTCCGATTTTGGACGATTGAACAAGGCTTGCGTCGGTCGGTCGAAGGCGTAGCGGAAGACGGCGGCGCCCGCGAAAGCCGCGGCCAGACCGATCGCCCAGGCGGTCCACCGGACCGACGAGCTCCAGCTCCCCCAGTCCAGGGCGTCTAGCACGCCGAACCACACGATCCGGATCACTTCGTTGGTCAGGAAAATCGCGAACGCCATCAAGGCGAGGTGCTCGACCAGCCTGGACGGGCGGCCAACCGGCAAGGCACCGGTGGCGAAGATGATGAGGGTCAGGAGACCGAGGGTCGCCAGACTATGGGGTCCGAGAGCCTGCAGACCCGCCAGGGCGACGAAGGCGAGACCGCCCAGACCCGCGGCCAGACGGGGCGGGCAGTAGACCTGTCGAGCGAACAGAGCCACGGCGACGCCGAGGGCGAACAGCGGGAAGGCCCGCAGGAAGCCGAGCCGCAACGGCATCTCGTAGATCGGCAGACCGAAGGCGGCGTGGGCGGCCAGGTTCGCGGCGAGCAGCCCGCCCACCCCGAGAGCGAGGATCGCCCATGGGGAGAGGCCGCGCGCCGCGCGAGCGAGGAAGGGCAGGCTGACGTAACATCCCAGCAGCGCCGAGAGCGTCCAGGTCGGCGCGTTCCATCCCTCTCCCCCCGGCACGCCGTAGGCCTGAACCAGGAACAGCTGTGCAGGGAAGCGGGACCAGTCGAACCATTCGGGGTGGCTGGGTGTCTGGCCCAGGACCGCCGCCGTCAGCACCAGTACCGCGAGGGCGAGGCTGACGGTGAAGTGGGCCGGCGCCACCCTGAGGAAACGCTGCCGATAGAAGACCGACAGCGGGATCCGCCGGTTCGCCAACCGCTCGCCGTAGACGCGGGCGAGAACGTAGCCGGAATCGATGATGAAGAAGTCGGTCAGCAGATAGCCGCGGTCGAAGACCGGATGCAGGAGAGGCAAGGGGATCGGAGCGGCCTCGCGGAAGTGATAGAGGACGATCATCGCCCCCACGACGAAACGGAGAACGTCGAGCCAGCCGCCGCGCGCGATCGGCGGGGGGGCGGCGGGGCTCATGCGATGCTGGATCTTCCGTCATGAGACCATGATGCCCCTCAGACGCCAAGGAAGGCTTGCCCGAAACGGTGAACGAGGCCTTGCCGCCGGTGTGGCCGCCCACACAGGCTCGCGCGTGCATCAGGCGTGAGTGGCGATCAGGGGAGCGCACGAGCTGCGCTTGACCTATGGCAATTCGAGAGGACAAGAGGTCCATGGCCAAGTATGCGCCCCTCGCGACCTATCTCCGGCGCCAAAGGCGGGCGGAAGTAATTCTGACGTTCCGCGATATCGAACGCATCATCAGCGGCCTTCTTCCGAAAGCGGCGGCGACCGAACGCTGGTGGAAAGCTGAACGCGGCGCGCCGGTGACGCCACAACAACTCGCCTTGGCGGACGCCGGCTTCTTGGCCGAGCCGCATCTCCGAGCGGAGACGGTGCGGTTTATCCGCGACGGAGGGCCGCACGGCGTGTCGATCGAGTGTGGGGATCGACCGGTTCTCGACGGCCGTCCCATCTCCACCGAGCGAACGGCCGTCAGGGAGGGGGAAGAGGCCGGTCGGCTCAGCGGTCGCGCGGCCCAGGGGGCTCCGACTGATTAACCGCGGCGAGGGCGGGCTCGGCGTGTCGGCCTTCGAAGCGGCGACGGATCCAGGTCCGGCCGGGCTTCTCGACGAGGAGATGCAGCGCGGCCGCGATCAGCGATGTGGCGATGAACAACCCGATGAGTTCGACCGGCGTGATGCGGAAGGCGCTGTCGACGCCGCGCAGCTCGGCCACGACGCCCTTCCAGGCCACGATCACCGGCATGTGCACCAGATAGAGCGCGAAGGACGCTTCGCCGGCGAAGACCAGGGCTGGGGCGGCGAGGGGCCCCTCGCAGTCCGCCCGCGCGAGCAGGGACCAGGTCAGGATCACCGGGGCGGCGAGGGCGACGATGATGCGGTCGTCCAGAGACAGCTGCATCGCGCTCAGCAGCAGAACGGTGGTGAACAAAGCGGCCGCGGCGGCTACGGGCCGGGACCACCGCCAGCGATGGCCAAGCCCATAAAGCGCCATGCCGACGAGGAATTCCGGGGCGATCCGGAGAATGCCCAGGGAGTCCTCGGCTCGTGGGAGAACCTTGCCGAACGCCTGCACGTAGAAGGCGTCGATGGCGAGGAACGCGATGGCCCCGATCCCCAGCAGCACCCAGGGCCGCGTCCGCAGACGGAGGGCCAGCCAGGCGTAGGCGGGAAACAGCAGATAGGCGAACCATTCCGCCGATAGCGACCAACTCGGACCGCTCCAGTCCAATTCCGCGTCGGTGGGAAACCAGGCCTGGATGAGCAGCAGCGTCTGGAAGAAGGCCAGCGGCCCATAGCCCTCGCCGTCGAAGCGAACGCCCGCGGCGGTGGCGCCCAGGACCATGATCAAGGCGCCCGTCAGAACCGCGACGTGCAAGGGATAAAGCCGCGCCAGCCGAGCGACGATGAATCGCCGATAACTGAAGCCGCCGCTTGCGAAGGCCGGGCCGTAGACGTGGGCCAGGATGAAGCCCGACAGCATGAAGAAGGCGTCCACCGCCAGCCGGCTGCGCTCAAGGATCGGACTGAAGCCCAGGGCCGGATCCCATTGGAGCTGGTAATGGAAGAGCACCACCCCCACGGCGAGGAAAGCGCGCAGACTGGTCAGAGCCCTGAGATCGGCGGGGTAGCCGTCTCGGGTCGGCGGTACGGATGTCATTCGCGATGGCCCCCCAAAGGGCGGCGGATCAGCACCGGCCGCCATATTGAGATACGCATCGGGCGAGGACTCCCCTCATGCGCTACGCCGACGGGATCAGGCGTCCACGCGATACGGTCCAGGCTTCGGTCGCGGCGGGACGATCTTGCGGATCAACCCGCCTGGGCGATGAGCCGCCGCGGTTCTGCGGCGAGGGCCGACCGCCGAGACATGAAGCGTCATCGCCCCACCTGGACGAGGTCGTCCACGCCGACCGCCGGCGACCGGCCGCCGGAAAGTCCGTCCCTCGCTAGCGGGAAGCGCGGCTGAGAAGTTCGATCAGTTCGCTCGCCTTGGCCTTGCGATCGGCGAGATCGTCGCCCGCGATCGCGCCCATGACGCAGTGGTCCATGTGGTCCTTCAAGACCTCGCTCTCGACACGCGACAGCGCCGCACGCACGGCCTGGAGCTGGGTCAGGATGTCGATGCAGTAGCGATCCTCCTCGACCATTCGGGACAGGCCACGCACCTGCCCCTCTATCCGGCTCAGGCGGTTCAACACCTTCGGCTTGACCTCGGTCTGCATCCTAATCCTCGTTCCGACCGTTCGATCCTACCCCAGGACGGCGCCTTGCGCGATACCCCCATAGGGTATATTTGGCGTTCGGCTGTTTCAAGGAGCCCGCCATGTCCACGCCCTCCCATTCGCATCCGGCCGGTCACGGTTGCTGTTCGGTCGATGCACCCCAGGCCGATAGGCGGGCGATCGATCCGGTCTGCGGAATGACCGTGGATCCGGCGACCACGGCCCATCGAGCCCCCCACGAGGGCCAGGAGTATTTCTTCTGTTCGGCGGGTTGCCGGACCAAATTCATGGCCGATCCGGATCGCTACTTGGGCGGGCGGCCCGAACCGGCCCCCGTCGTGCCGGGCGCGATCTACACCTGCCCGATGCACCCGGAGATCCGCCAGGAAGGACCTGGCTCCTGTCCGATCTGCGGCATGGCGCTGGAGCCCGAGATGGTCACCGCCGAGGCGCCGGTCAATCACGAGCTGATCGACTTCACCCGCCGCTTGTGGATCGGCGCGGCCCTGACGCTGCCGGTCTTCGCGCTCGAAATGGGCGGCCATCTGACCGGATTGGCGATGCGGATTCCCGGCCAGACCTCCAACTGGATCCAGTTCGCCCTGGCGACGCCCGTGGTGCTGTGGGCCGGCTGGCCGTTCTTCCAGCGGGGCTGGGCATCCATCCGCAACCGCAGCCTCAACATGTTCACCCTGATCGCCATCGGCGTCGGCGCGGCCTGGATCTACAGCGTGGTCGCGGTTCTGGCGCCGCATCTGTTCCCGGCGGCAGTCCGCCGGATGGACGGCAGCGCGCCGGTCTATTTCGAGGCGGCGGCCATCATCACCGTTCTGGTTCTGGTCGGCCAAATTCTCGAGCTTCGGGCGCGCGAGCAGACGTCCGGCGCCATCCGGGCGCTGCTGGATCTGGCTCCGAAGACCGCGCGTCGTGTGCGTGACGACGGCGACGATGAGGACGTCACGCTCGACCGCGTCATGGTGGGTGACCGGCTGCGGGTTCGTCCCGGCGAGAAGGTGGCGGTCGACGGTGAGATTCTGGACGGTCGGGTGACCATCGACGAGTCCCTCGTCACGGGGGAGTCGATGCCGATCACCAAGGACGTCGGCGACAAGGTCGTCGCCGGATCGCTCAACAAGACGGGATCGTTCGTGATGCGGGCCGACAAGGTCGGCGCCGACACCCTGCTGGCGCAGATCGTCCAGATGGTCGCCCAGGCTCAGCGCAGCCGCGCTCCGATCCAGCGCCTGGCCGACAAGGTGTCGGGCTGGTTTGTCCCCACCGTGATCGGCATCGCGGTTCTCGCCGCGGTCGTCTGGGGGTTGGCCGGTCCCGAACCGCGACTGTCCTACGCCCTCGTCGCGGCGGTATCGGTCCTGATCATCGCCTGTCCCTGCGCCCTGGGGCTCGCAACGCCCATCTCGATCATGGTCGGGGTGGGGCGCGGCGCCCACGCCGGGGTGCTGATCAAGAACGCCGAGGCGCTGGAGCGCTTCGAGAAGGTCGACACCCTGGTGCTGGACAAGACCGGCACCCTGACCGAAGGGCGGCCGTCGGTCACGGCGATCCAGCCCGCGACCGGCTTCGACGAGGTCGAACTGCTGCGCCTTTCCGCCAGCCTGGAGCGGGGCAGCGAGCATCCGCTGGCCGACGCCATCGTCCGCGCGGCGACGGACCGGAAGCTCGTCCTGTCCGAGGCGTCGCAGTTCGACAGCCCCGTCGGGCGCGGCGTCACCGGGATCGTCGATGGCCGCCGCGTGGCCCTCGGCAACAGCCGATACCTGACGGAGATCGGCGTCGATCTCGCGTCGCTGGAGGCCGGGGCTGAGGCGCTTCGCCAGGACGGGGCGACCGCCATCTTCGTCGCCGTGGACGGGGCCGCGGCCGGCGTGCTGGGCATCGCCGATCCGGTCAAGGCGACGACGGCCGAGGCCATCCGCGACCTGAAAGCGTCGGGGCTGCGTCTGGTGATGATGACCGGCGACAACCGCACAACGGCCGAGGCGGTGGCGCGACGGCTGGGAATCGACGACGTCCAGGCCGAGGTGCTGCCGCAGGACAAGGCGGCGGTCGTCGAGCGGCTGCGCTCCGAGGGTCGGATCGTCGCCATGGCCGGCGACGGTGTAAACGACGCCCCGGCCTTGGCCGCCGCCGATGTGGGGGTGGCCATGGGCGCAGGCTCGGACGTCGCGATCGAGAGCGCCGGGGTCACCCTCCTCGGCGGCGATCTCCAGGGCATCGTGCGGGCGCGCAGACTGTCCCGGGCGGTCATGAGCAATATTCGCCAGAATCTGGTCTTCGCCTTCGGTTACAACAGCTTGGGCATCCCGATCGCGGCGGGGTTGCTGTATCCGGTGTTCGGCCTTCTGCTGTCGCCGGCCCTCGCGGCTTTGGCGATGGCCCTGTCCTCCGTCAGCGTCATCGCCAACGCGCTGCGGCTGCGCGCCGTCCGACTCTGAGGGTCGCCCGCTGGCGCGACCACCGTCGCAGGCGAGAGCCTGCGGCGGGCGTCAATACGCATCGCGAAGACCGATCCCTCGCCTGACCCGACGGCGTTCGGGAATATTTAATCACGGCGGAACCGTGGCGCGGGGGCCGGATTACGCTCGACGATGCCCGGCGTGGGCGGCGCGGCACGTGACGAGACGCGCATCCGCGGCCGCGTTTTCGGATGCATCGACCCCCTGGCCGTCCGGCGATCCGTCGGCGACCGCCTCAAGCGGAGACCACCCATGCTTACCCGGACCTTTGCTCGCACGCCTATCCTGGTCGCCGGCTGTTCCGCTCTTGCCCTGGCGGCCTGCAGTCCTGCGGCGGAGCCGCCGGCGCCCCCGGAGGCCGACGCCTCGGCTCAAACCCAGGAGCCGATGGCCATGGCGCAGACGCCGTTCTCCGCCGCCGAGGCCAAGATGCATGAAGCGATGATGTCCGCCATCGGCGCGGACGCGGGCGAGACATGGGCCCGCAAGATGATCCCCCATCACCAAGGGGCGCTGGACATGTCCGAAATCGTGCTTCGGGACACCCAGGATCCCGATATTCGTCGCATGGCGCAGAAGACCGTCGAGATGCAGACCGGCGACATCGCTGAGCTCCGTCGCTGGCTTGAGACGAACGTGGGCGCAGCCGCCGGCGCCGCGGCTCCGGGCGGCAGCGCGGAGAATCCGTACGCGGATGCCGAGGCCAGGATGAAGGACGCCATGATGGCCGCGACCGGGGCTGACATCGACCAGACCTGGGCTCGCAAGATGATCGCGCATCACCAGGGCGCCCTCGACATGGCGCAGGTGGTTCTGCGCGAAAGCCAGGACGACGACATCCGGCGCATGGCGCAGAAGACGATCGAGATGCAGACCGCCGACATCGCCGAGCTTCGCGCCTGGCTGGACTCCCATCCGGCCAGCGCCGCCTGACCGGAAAACCTGGCCTGACTGAAGCGGGTTGTCGCGAAAGGAGCGATCTATGGAAGAGATGAAGACGATGGATTCGATGAAGGGGAGCTACCGGTCGTTCGGCTTCGAGCTCGTCGTGGACTTCATCATTATGTACCTGGTGATGTACACGATGATCGCGTCCCTCGATCATTTCTACTTCAATCTCAACAACGTCTACATGACGCTGATGATGGTCTCGCCGATGGCCATCCTCATGCTGATCTTCATGCGGTCGATGTATCCGTCGAAGCGGGCCAACCTTCTGATCGGCGGAGCCGCGGCTCTGGTGTTCGCGGTCAGCTTCTACGGCATGCGGACCCAGGCGGCGGTGGGCGACACCGAGTTCCTGCGTTCGATGATCCCGCACCATTCCGGCGCGATCCTGATGTGCCAGCAGGCGTCGCTGACGGATCCGGAAGTGCTCGGTTTGTGCGAGGAGATCGTCAGCTCCCAGGAAAGGGAGATCGCCGAGATGAAAGCCATTCTGGCGCGACGTTAATCCAGCGCCAGGCGGCGGTGATACCCGGCCCGGTCGGCTCTGCGGCAGCGTGTCGCGAGGGCCGACCGGGTCGCCTGCGTAAAACCCTATAGATCGTCGCCTCGCCGAGGCGCGATCCTGACTTTCAGGAGTATCATATGAAGCTGGATCGTCGAGTGCTGCTGCGCGGCGCCGTCGCGGGAGGCGGTCTCGCGGCCTTGCAGGGCTTGATGCCCGCCTGGGCGCAGACGGGGTCGCCGGGGCTGCGGGCGGATTTGCCGACCCTGACCGGCCCGAACATCGATCTGACGATCGGTCAGACACCCTTCACCGTGAACGGACGCACCGGGACGGCCACGACCATCAACGGCGTGCTGCCAGCGCCGGTCCTGAGGCTGCGCGAAGGCCAGAACGTCCGCTTGGCGGTGACGAACACCCTGGACGAGGACACCTCGATCCACTGGCACGGCATCCTGCTTCCTTTCCAGATGGATGGCGTGCCCGGCATCAGCTTCCCGGGCATCCGACCGCGAGAGACCTTCGTCTATGAGTTCCCGATCAGGCAGTCGGGCACCTTCTGGTATCACAGCCACTCGGGCTTGCAGGAGGCGCTCGGCCACTACGGTCCGATCGTCATCGATCCGGCCGGCGCCGATCCGGTCGCCTACGATCGCGAACATGTGCTGGTCCTGTCGGACTGGAGTTTCATGCATCCGCACGAAATCCTCGACAAGCTGAAGAAGAGCCCCGGCTACTTCAACCGGCAACGCACCACCCTCGCCGGGCTGATCTCCGGCGAAGACCGCATGAGCCTGGAAGAGCGGCGCATGTGGGGCCAGATGCGGATGGACCCGCGCGACATTCTCGACGTCAACGGCACGACCTACACCTATCTGATCAACGGCCATGGGCCTCAGGAGAACTGGACCGGCCTGTTCCGTCCGGGCGAGCGGGTCCGGCTGCGCATCATCAACGCCTCCGCCATGTCTATCTTCAATGTGCGCATCCCCGGCCTGCCGATGACCGTGGTCCAGGCCGACGGCGAGAACGTCCGCCCGGTCGAGACCGACGAATTCCAGATCTCGGTCGCCGAGACCTACGACGTCATCGTCCGCCCGACCGAGGATCGCGCCTACACCATCGTCTCCGAGGCCATCGACCGCTCCGGCATGGGCCGGGCGACCCTGGCGCCGCGCCTCGGCATGACCGCCGAGGTCCCGCCGCTCCGCGAGGTTCCCAACTTGACCATGAAGGACATGGGCATGGGGGATATGGGCGGCATGGGCGGCATGGATCACGGCTCCATGGGCGCCCAATCGGGCGCCATGGCGGGGATGGATCATGGGGCCATGACCGGCGCCTCCGGCGGAGCCATGGCCGGGATGGATCACGGCGCCATGGCGACGCAGTCCGCAGGGGCGATGACCGGGATGGACCACGGTTCCATGGGCGGGATGAACATGCGCGATCCCGACAACGCGCCGCCGGACATGGCGGTCGGCGTCGGCGTCGACGCCATCGCGATGGCGCCGGCCAATCGCATGGGCGAGCGCCCTACGGGACTGGCCGACGTGCCCCACCGCGTGCTCGTCTACACTGACCTGGTGGCGCTTGCCCCCAACAAGGACCAACGCCCGCCGTCGCGGACGATGGAAATCCACCTGACCGGCAATATGGAGCGGTTCATGTGGGGCTTCGACGGCCGCAAGTTCAGCGAGCTGGTCGAGCCGATCCGCTTCGAGCGGAACGAGCGCGTGCGGGTGACTCTGGTCAACGACACCATGATGGCCCACCCGATCCACCTGCACGGCCACTTCTTCGAACTGGTGACTGGAGGACCGGCGGGCCATCAGCCGCTGAAGCACACCGTCAACGTTCTTCCCGGGGGCAAGGTCACCTTCGACCTGACGGCCGACAACCCCGGCGACTGGGCCTTCCACTGTCACATGCTGATGCACATGCACGCGGGCATGTTCAACGTCGTCACCGTCCGCCCGATGGAAGGAGCCTCGTCATGATCCGTCGGTCCGTGGGTCTCGTCCCCCTGCTGCTCGCTGCCTCGGCCGGCCCCGTGTTCGCACAGAGCCACGCCGGGCACGGCGCCCCGGCGAACGCCGTCCAGCCCGCCCCACAGCTGCCAGCCGGTTGCGTCCGGCGAGGCGCTCCGACGGCCGATCCGGCCCGCGTCGGGACGCCCGGCGCGCCGGTCTGCCCGACCGGCGCCGTACCCGAGCGCGCGCCGGCGTCAGCGGATCCTCACGCCGGGCACGACATGTCGACGATGGGCCAGGCCGCGTCGGCTCCGGCCATGCCGGCGGGCCACGACATGTCGACCATGCCGTCCGGCCAACAGCCGGCCGCCGCCGGCCAGCCGGATCCCCATGCCGGGCACGACATGTCGACGATGGGCCGGGCCGCGCCCGCTCCGGCCATGCCGGCGGGCCACGACATGTCGACCATGCCGTTCAGCCAACAGCCGGCCGCCGCCGGCCAGCCGGATCCCCACGCCGGGCACGACATGTCGACGATGGGCCGGGCCGCGTCGGCTCCGGCCATGCCTGCGGGCCACGACATGTCGACCATGCCGTCCGGCCAGCCGGATCCTCATGCCGGGCACGACATGTCGACGATGGGTCAGATGCCTCCGGGCCATGACATGTCGATGATGGCGATGCCGCCTGACGTGCCCACCAGCGCGGACAATCCGGGACGCCCTCCGGAGACGTCTCCTCCGCCCGGGGCGACGAGCGGTCCGGCGCACGCCGCGGATATCTTGTTCGATCCTGCCGAGATGGCGGCGGCGCGCGAGCAGTTGCGGGTCGAGAACGGCGACGTGCGGACCACGGCCGTGATCATCGATCAGCTCGAAGCGAGTTTCGGCGACAACGAAGAAGGCTACGCCTGGGACGCTCAAGGCTGGACCGGCGGCGACATAAATCGCTTCTGGTGGAAGTCGGAAGGGGAGGGCGACTTCGACGGCGAGGTCGAGGAAGCGGAAATCCAGGCCCTCTACAGCCGGGCTTTCCGGCCCTTCTTCGACTTCCAGACGGGTCTGCGGCAGACCTACCGTCCGGAAGGCGATCGAACCGATCTGGTCGTGGGCGTCCAGGGGCTGGCGCCCTATTGGTTCGAGGTCGATGCGGCGGCCTTCCTCTCCAACAAGGGTGAACTCACGGCGAGGGCGGAGGCTGAGTACGATCAGCGGATCACCAACCGCTGGATCGTGCAACCGCGCGCCGAAGTCGTGTTGTCGGCCGAGGACATCCCCGAGCTTCGGATCGGATCCGGCCTGACGTCGCTCCAGATCGGGGCTCGGCTGCGGTACGAGTTCCGCAAGGAGTTCGCCCCCTATGTCGGCCTGGAATGGACCAAGAGCTTCGGCAATACCGCGGACTTCCTTGAAGCCGATGGGCGAAGCTCGGAAGACACGCGACTGGTCGTCGGCATCCGGACGTGGTTCTAGCGACGGGCGACGGCCGGCCTTCGTCTGATCGCAGGCCTCGATGGGGCAGTCGCGGAGGTCGCCGAGGCGGGGCGTCCCCCGTCTCGGCGGCTTAGAAGAGCCGCGGGGATGTCTCGGGGACGCAGCCCCTTTCGGCCGTGGTCGTCGACCTCGACGATACGTTGATCTCGGCCTACCGCCGGCCGGATCTGGCGTGGAGGAGCGTCTGCCTGATGATGCAAGCCGAGCTCGGCGGCCTCGCGCCGGACGTGGCGGCGTCCGCCCTGACCCAGGCCGGCCATGCGTTCTGGCGAAACCCGACATGTCAGGGTCTCGGCCGCGCCGACCCAGAACACGCGCGGCGCCGCATCGCGGCTGCGGCCTTCGAGGCCCTGCGTCGGGAGGGGCATTCCGCACCGCCGTCCGAAACGGTCGCGCGGCTCGCCGACGCCTTCAGCCGGCGCCGAGACCAGGAGATGCGGCTCGAGCCCGGGGGCCGAGACTCTGTTGGTCGAGTTGCGTGACGCGGGATTTCGCCTTGCGCTTCTCACAATGGAGCCGGCCCGTTACAGCGCGCCAAGATCGAGCGGTTCGGTCTTGAACCTTACTTCGATCACATCCAGATCGAGAGCGGAGTCGGCGTGGGAAAGCCCTCTCCCGCAGCGTTCAGGCGCGTGTTCGCCGCCCTGGCCGTCGAAGTCGCCGATGTCTGCGTCATCGGCGACAGCCTCGAATGAGACATTCGCCCGGCCAAGGCGCTGGGCTGTTTCACCGTCCTCTATGATCCGGAATGGGTCCGGGAGGCCCAGCCCCCTTGCGGGGACGCTGATCTCGTGGTCCGGGCCTTGACCGGCTTGGCGCGCCGCCTTCCGACGCGCCAGACTCGGCGTGAATGATCGATCCATGCTCGGGGGGTCGCAAAGCCGACCCTCAATCAAGAAAAACGCCGCGCGGCGAACCGCGCGGCGTTCCTCACATCGGTTTCGGCCGCCCAGGAGGCGGGCGGCCGCCGCCTCAGTGGACCATGAAACGGACGACGCCGTTCATCTGATGGCCGTCGGCGCCCTTGGCCGTCCAGGCGGCGGCGTAGGAGCCGGGCGCAAGGGCGGGAAGCGGCGCGCTGACCGTGACTGCAGGCGGAGCGTCCGCGGACACGGCCACATCGACCGCCTGGTTCGAAGGTCCGCCGGTTACGCGAAGCGCCGTCAGGACCATGGGATGCGGAAAGGTGGCCGAAAAAGCGGTCGGGGCGGCGGCCAGCATCGCGTTGTCCGCCGGAACGGTCACGACGCCATTGGCCGGCGACTGCATGGCCGCGTGCTCCTGAGCTGACATGCCCGCGTGCGAATGGCTTTGGGCGTGGGCGAGAGAGAACGGCGCCAGAGCCGCAAGGGCGGCGAGACTGGCGAGCATTGAACGGTTCATCGGGAACTCCTGGGTTGAAGCGAACTACGGATTGGGCGGCATGGTCATGCCGTCCATCTTCGACATGTCATGACCGTCCATCTTCGACATGTCGTGGCCGGCCATGGGGTCGGCAGGCGGCGGCGTCGGGGCGGGCTCTGGCGCCGGCCGGGCCGTCGAAGCTCGCGGCGGCGCGGCCGGGGTGGACGCGGCCTGGGCCGGCGGGGCGGCCTGCGACGGGGTCGCCTCAGGCGTCGCGACCGGCGCGGCTTCCATCGGAGCCATCGCCGAGGCGTTCGGCGCCGGCTCGGCGTCGACGGGCTGAGGCTCGGCGGCCGGCTGGCAGGCGCCCAGGCTGATCGCCCCGGCGGCGGCGAGGATCGGCAGTCTCATGTGGCAAGCTCCTGATCAAAAAGGGCGACGGTCCGGTCGGTTTCGGCGACGCCTTCATACTCAATTACGCGGGCGAGCGCCGCGACCCTCGCCATCCGGGTTCAAGCCATCATTTCGGCTCCGACCCGACGTCGGCCGGGCCGCTCAGGACGTCGAACAACTTGCGGCGGGCGCGGGCCACGCGCGTCTCCACCGTCTTGACGGTCACGCCAAGAATGCCGGCCGCCTCCGCCTGGCTGCGGCCCTCGATCGCGGTGAGCAGAAGCGGAGCCTTGAGATGCGGGGGCAAACCGCTGATCGCCTGGTTCAGACGGGCGAGCCGGTCGCCGGCCTCCATGCGTTCATCCGCCGGCGCGTCGCCGTTCGCCACGGACATGGCTTCCGGCGACGCCAGATCCACGTCGCCCCGGATCAGTCGTCGGACGAACCGGCGCCGGCTCCAATCGCGGCATTTGTTGAGCGCTATGGTCCGGATCCAGGCCTCGAAGGGCCGGGTCGGATCATAACGGTGGATATTGACCCAGGCCGCCGCATAGGTCTCCTGTAGCAGATCCCACGCATCCTGCTCGTCGCCGACATAGCGCCGGACGAAGCGGAACAGGGCCGTCTTGGTCTCCTGCATCAGGGCGCTGAAGGCCGCCCGATCGCCGCCGGCGGCGCGCGCTGACAGGTTGTCTGGAGTCTCCACCCGGAACGCTAGCCTTCGTCGGGCGCGAGAGCCGCCACGATGCGGTCGTCGAAGACGTCGGCCTGGGCAGGTGTCAGCACCGATCGCATCTCGAAGACGTGGGCGATCGTCTCCTTCTGCAGGGCGCCCATGGCGACGTGGAAATGGTCGACCGCCGCCTGCACCTCGGGCCCATCGCCGTCGCTCCGTTCGATCGCGCGAGCCAGCTCCTGGTTGGCCGCGCGGACATCGGCTTCGAGGGCGGGCCGGCGCGCGGCGAACCGGGCCTCGACCGCCTCGATGCGCGTCAACTGTTCGGGCGAAAGCACGAGATCATGGTGGACGATGTCGTGCAGGGACGGCGGTTCGCGCCGGCTCAGCACCCAGCTGGCGCTGATCCAGGTGCCCGCGCCGCTGGCGACCGCCGCCAGCACGGCCGTCAGGACGATCGCCGGCCAGCCGCGCATCATCGGCCGGTCTCCAGTCTCACCAGAGGCGAGAGGCCCGCATCGACCGTGAAGATGGCCATCTCTCCGGGCGGACTCGGAGCGGCGGCCGCGCCGACGCCGCCGGCCGTCAATCCGGTGGCCAAGGCCATAGCGACCGCGCCGAGGCGCAGCTGCGTGGCGAGTCTTTCGCCGCGAAGCGTCTCGACCCGGCTCCAGACGAGGGGTTCGAGCCCGTCGAGCGACCGGCCGATGGGCGACGTCGCGGACTCCGCCAGAATGTCATCCAGTTTAAGCGACATCGAACACTCTCCTTGCGCCCCTGACTCCTACTACGGCCAAACCCGTGAAATCCCTCGGGCGAGGGGGCGGACCTCGCGCTGCGTAGATAGCAGAAGGGACAGATGTGGAGAGGGCTAATGGGACTACGCGGATTTCTCCCGGGATTGGCGGTTGTGCTCGCCCTATCGGTGAGCGCGCCCGCGATCGCGCATGAGGATCATGACGCCCCGGCGGTTCGCGGTCAGAGCGCCGCGTCGACCGCCGAGGGACCGCGATCGGGCATGATGGCCATGCCCGGCATGGCGGCCGACATGGACCACGGGGCCATGATGGCGGACGAGAGCCCCAAACCCATGCCGCAACGCCTCTACCGCTGGCTTGGCGCCATGCATCCGGCCGCGGTCCATTTCCCGATCGCCCTGTTTCTCGTCGCCGCCCTCCTCGAGATCGCCGCCCTGACCCTTCGGCGGCCGGTCCTGACCCAGGGCACACGCGTCATCATCGTCCTGGCGGCCGTCTCCGCGGTCGCCGCGGCGGCCCTGGGGTGGTTCGCCATGGGGATGCCTGGGCGGGACGACGCGACCCACAGCTATCACCGGTGGCTCGGCACTTCGATCGCGGCGCTGGGCCTGCTGAGCTGGTGGGCGAAGGAACATTGGGTCCGCCGGCCGGGGCCGGGGCGCGAGAGGGTCTACCTCGGCCTGTTGACGATCACCGCCGTCGCCGTTGTGATCAACGGTCTGCTGGGCGGCATGCTGACCCACGGGATGAGACATCTGATGTTCTGAGGCGCGCCGTCGACCAGGCCTATCGCTTTTCACCCGCCGCCCGACGATCCTTCGCGGCCCGGCGAACAGGAGTCTGACCCACGATGTTTCGTTCAACCTTCGCCGGACTGGCGCTCGCCGCTGTCCTCGCCACCGCGTCCCAGGCTCAGACGACCGACGAGCAACAGGTCCGCGCCGTGGTCACCGCCTACAAGACCGCCATCGAGCAGATGGATGTGTCCCAGACGCCGGCCTTGTTCTGGGCCGACTCGGAAATCTTCGAGAACGGCGGCGTGGAGGGATCGTTCGCCTATTACCTGGAGCATCACCTGGGTCCGGAGTTCGACGATCTCGCCGGTTTCGACTTCCGCGACCACGACATGAAGGTCGAGGTCGACGGCGACACCGCCTTCGTGAGCGAGACCTACACCTATCACATCACCTTCAAGGACAGCGCCCGCGCCCCCATAGACCGCCGCGGGGCCGCCACCAGCGTCCTGCGCAAGCGGGGTGACGAGTGGAGGTTCGATATCTATCACTCATCGGCCCGGCCGTTCCGTCCGGCGGCCTGACCGCGGCCTCGACCGGCAGCCGGCGACCTTCAAAACATCCTTCATCCCAGAACCCATGGCATCCATGCTCCTTCCGCTTTCACGTCGTCGCTTTCTCGCCTCGGGAACCGTCGCCCTCGCCGTCGCGGCCTGCGCCCCGGGCGCGCGCGCGTCCAACGAACTCGCGGTCTACAAGACCCCGACCTGCGCCTGTTGCACGGCCTGGGTGGATCACATGCGCGCCGCGGGCTTCGAGGCGCGGATCAACGAACTCCCGAGCCTGCGCTCGATCCGCAGCACCCAGGGCGTGCCCGAAGCGCTCGCCTCCTGCCACACCGCCCTGATCGGCGGCTATGTTCTGGAGGGTCATGTGCCGGCCGAGGACGTGCGCCGGCTTCTGGCCGAGCGCCCGCAGGCCGCCGGCCTGGCGGTCCCGGCGATGCCGCTGGGCTCGCCGGGCATGGAGACGCCCGACGGCCAGCGCGAGCCCTATGAGACCCTGCTGATCCTCGAAGGCGGCGGCACGCGCGTCTTCGCGCGCCACGGCTAGGCGAGGCGGGGGCATGAAGGTTCTCAAACTGTCGACCCAGCTTCACAAATGGGTCGCGCTCGTGGTCGGACTACAGATCCTGTTCTGGGTGGGCGGCGGTCTGGTGATGACAGCCATTCCGATCGAAACGGTGCGCGGCGAACATCGGGCGGTCGAGTTCAAGCCGGAACCGCTCGAGCTCGGCGGCCTTCCGGCGCTCGGCGAGATCGCCCGCCGGGCGGGGATCGCCCCGGTTGAGGCGGAGCTTCGCGCGACGCCGCTCGGCCCGGCCTGGACCCTGCAGCCGGAGACGGGGGAACCGGTCGTCGTATCCGCCGTCACCGGCCGGCCGTTCGGGCCGATGTCGGCCGGCGAGGCCTCGGTCTTCGCCAAGCGCGCCTACAAGGGCGAGGCGGGGGTCTCGCGAGCCGTGCTCCTGAACACGGCGCCCGAGGAGACCGGGCGGACGGGGCCGTTGTGGCGGGTGGACTTCGCGGACCGGGAAAAGACGGCCTTCTACCTGTCGCCCGCCACCGGGGAGGTGGTGACGCGCCGCTCGGGCGTCTGGCGATTTTACGACTTCTTCTGGCGCCTCCACGTCATGGATTGGAACGACGGAGAGGATTTCAACCACCCCCTGATCATCCTCACCACGGCGCTGACGTTGAGCATCGTCGTGTCGGGGTTCATTCTTTTGTGGATTCGGCTCTCACGGGACCTGAAGTCGGCGCGCGCCTCCCGGCGCGCCAAAAGCGTTCAATAAGGTTTAGGGCGTTGACCGCGAGGGCGGTCGCTTGACACGCCGGAACGATGGGCGTGGGATGAAAGCGCATGTGGAATATCGTCCGCACTCTCTTGTTCGCCTTGGCGGTGGCCGGCTTTGTCGGGCAGTCGTCGGCGCACGCCACCCCGTATCAGGTGTTCGAAGCGACGGGCGGCCAGGCGGAGATGGACTGCGCCGAGATGATGGTGATGGCGGACGAACCCTCAGGCGGGCCGACGGCTCCCTGCGATGAGATGACGCCGGATTGCATCGCCAAGATGGGCTGCGCCGCCGTGGCGGCGCCCATGCCGCCGGCGCCGACCGTGCAACGCCCGTCCCCGCGGCGGGGGATCAGGTTCGACACCGTCGATGTCGTGCGAGAGGGCGCCGGCCCGCTTCCGCTCAAGAATCCGCCGAAACGGCTGGCGTAGACCGCTTTCGCTGATCGGAAGGCCGCGCGCCGTCACGCGGCGGTCGCCGATCGATTTGAGCCCTTCGCCGATGTCCCGCCTCTACGGCGGAACCGATGGTTTCGAGGAATTTCATGACCGTTCGTTTGAGGTCGGCGACACGCGCGTCCGCGTGTTCGCCGCCCCGTGTCCTTTCGCGCTTCGCGGCGCGCGCCGAGGCCTCGATTCCGTGCCGGCGCCGTGGGCTGACCGCCGGCGGGGCCATCCTTCCCGCCGCCGTTCTGCTGCTGAGCGTCTGCACCGCGCCGGCCAAGGCCGACCCCCAGACGTTCGACGAGGCCTTGGCCCGCGCGGCGTCCAGCGCACCCCGCCTGCGCGCCAGCGCCTTGAGTGTCGACGCCGCCCGTGCGGCCGCGCCGGCGGCGGGGCTTCTGCCGGACCCCCGGCTCACCGTCGGTCTCGACGGATATCCCGTGACCGGGCCATTCGCCGGTCAGCTCGATGAAGACTTCACCATGCTCAGGATCGGCGTCGAGCAGGAGGTGCCGAGCCGCGCGCGCCGTCGCGCCGAGCGCGACATCGCCGAGGCGGCGATCGGCGTCGCCGGCGCCGAGGAGTCGGTCGCACGACGCGAGGTTCGGGTCGCGGCGGGCCTGGCGTGGATCGACCTGTTCTATGCCGAACGCCGCCTCGCGGCGCTGGACGCGTTGTTGGCGACCTTGCAACCCTTGTGGGACGCGGCGCCGGCCGGCGTCGCATCGGGCGCCTATCGGCCCGCCAACGCCCTGGGGCCCGTTCAGCTCAAGGCCGCTCTTGACGATCGCCGCAGCGGTCTCGCCGCCGACATCGACAAGGCGCGCGCTGAACTGGCCCGGTGGACGGGGGACGCCGAGCCGGAAACGGTCGGCCCCCCGCCGCAGGACGAGCTCGACGGGGTCGCCTTGCAGAGCGGCGTCACCCAGCTGCCGACCGTGCGGGCCTTTGGAGCCGCCGCGCGCCGCGCCGAAGCCGAGGTCGATCTGGCCCGCGCCGGGCGCCGGCTGGACTGGTCGTTCCAGGCGAGCTACGCCCGTCGCGACGAGCGTTTCGGCGACTTGTTCTCCGTCGGCGCGAGCGTGCGGTTGCCGATCTTTCCAGGACAGAGGCAGGATCCGGTCATCGCCGCGCGCGCCGCTGACGCGCTGCGGGTGACCGCCGAGCGGCAGGACGCCGAACGCGCGTTGATCGCGTCGCTGCGGAGCGCCCTGGCCGAACACGCGGCGGCTAGGGATCAATGGCTCCGGTCGCGCGACGTCGTCCTGCCCACTGTCCTGCAGAGGTCCGAACTCGAAACCGCCAGCTATGCGGCGGGCCGGGCGGGCATCGTCGACGTGCTCGAAGCCTTCACCGCCGTGGCAGACGCCCGGCTCGACACGCTCGATCGCGAGGCCGCCGTGATGCGCCAGGTGGTCGAGATCACGCTCACCTATGGGAACGACGACCGATGAACGTCCTTCGCGACAAACGGCTGGGCGTCGCCATGGGCGCGCTTCTTCTGCTCGGCATCGGCGTCGGGACCGGCGTCCTGCTCGCCCCGCGCCTGGATGGGGTCGCCGGCGAAGCTGCCGAGGGGGGAGGGGAGCGCGAGATCCTCTACTGGTACGATCCCATGATTCCGAACGAACGTTACCCGGGGCCGGGGAAGTCGTCGATGAACATGGACCTCATCCCCAAATACGCCGACGAGGGGGGAACGAACGCCGCCCCCGGCGTCCGGATCGATCCGGCGCTGACCCAGAACCTCGGGGTCCGCTACGCCACGGCCCGCCGGGGCGACCTGGAGGGTGATCTCAGCGCCACGGCGATCATCGACTACAATGAACGCGACATCGCGGTCGTGCAGTCGCGCGCCGACGGCTTCGTGCAGCGGGTCTACAACCGCGCGCCGGGCGACGTGATCGCGGCGGGGGCGCCGCTCGTCGATCTGCTCGTTCCGTCTTGGGGCGGAGCCCAGACGGAGTATCTGGCCGTGCGGCGCACCGGCGATGCGCCCCTGATCCAGGCGGCGCGGCAGCGACTGGTGCTGTTGGGCATGTCCGAGGGCCTGATCGCCTCGGTGGAACGCAGCGGGCGGACGCGGAACACCGTCACGATCTCAGCGCCCACCGGCGGCGTGATCAAGACGCTGGGCGTGCGCGCCGGCATGAGCGTCGCCCAGGGCATGACCCTGGCCGAGATCAACGGCCTGGCCACCGTCTGGGTCAACGCCGCCATCCCGGAGGCGCTGGCCAGCCGGCTGGGAGTGGGGCAATCCGTCGAGGTGAGCCTGGCCGCCTTCCCGGGCGAGCGGTTCACGGGCCGGTTGACCGCCCTGTTGCCGGAGCTCGCCGGCGACAGCCGCACGGTCACCGCACGGATCGAGATGGCCAATCGCGGGGGACGGCTGCGCCCCGGGATGTTCGGCCGGATCACCTTCGGCGGCGGGTCGACCCCGGCGCTTCTCGTGCCGACCGAGGCGGTGATCCGAACCGGAGAGCGCGACCTCGTCATGCTCGCCCTGCCCGAGGGCCGCTATCGACCGGCCCAAGTCCGGATCGGACGGGAAGCAGGAGGACAGACCGAGATCCTCGCCGGTCTGAGCGAGGGCGAGCGGGTGGTTGCGTCGGGTCAGTTCCTGATCGATTCAGAAGCCAGTCTGTCGGGCGTGGCGGCGCGGCCGATCGGCGGGACCGCCGCGTCCGCGCCGGCGCCGCGCCCGAGGTCTGCGCCATGATCGCCGCCGTCATTCGGGCCTCGGTCAAGGGGCGCGTCCTGGTTCTGATGGCCGCCCTCGCCCTGCTCGCCGCGGGCCTGTTCGCGGTGCGCAGCACGCCGGTCGACGCCCTGCCGGACCTCTCGGACGTGCAGGTCATCATCCGCACGTCCTATCCGGGGCAGGCGCCCCAGATCGTCGAAAACCAGGTCACCTATCCGCTCGCGACGACCATGCTGTCGGTGCCCGGCGCGCGGACGGTGCGAGGCTATTCCTTCTTCGGGGACAGCTACGTCTATGTGCTGTTCGAGGACGGAACCGACCTCTATTGGGCCCGATCACGGGTGTTGGAATATCTCAGCCAGGTGCAGGCGCGGCTTCCCGCGACCGCCCAACCGGCGCTTGGCCCGGACGCCACCGGCGTGGGCTGGGTCTATGAGTACGCCCTGGTCGATCGCACGGGTCGCACCGATCTGTCGCAGCTGCGAAGCCTGCAGGACTGGTTCCTCCGCTACGAGCTGAAGACCGTGCCGGGGGTCGCCGAGGTCGCCAGTCTGGGCGGCATGGTGCGGCAGTACCAGGTGGTGCTCGACCCCGTCAGGCTCGCATCATACGGGGTCACCCATCAGGCGGTGGTGGAGGCCCTCCAGCGCGCCAACGGCGAGACGGGGGGCTCGGTGCTCGAACTCTCCGAGGCCGAGTACATGGTGCGCGCCAACGGCTATCTGACTGAGCTCGACGACTTCCGGGCCGTGCCGCTCCGCACGGCGGCCGGAGGGGTGCCGATCAGCCTCGGGGACGTCGCGACCATCCAGATCGGCCCGGAGACGCGGCGCGGCATAGCGGAGCTGAACGGCGAAGGCGAGGTCGCGGGCGGCGTTGTCATCCTGCGCTCCGGGGCGAACGCCCGCGCGACGATTGCGGCCGTCGCCGAGAAACTCCAGACGCTCAAAGCCGGACTTCCCCCGGGAGTCGAGGTGGTGACGACCTACGATCGCTCGCAGCTCATCGACCGGGCGATCGACAATCTCAGCGGCAAACTGATCGAAGAGTTCATTGTCGTGGCCCTGGTCTGCGGCCTGTTCCTCTGGCACGCCCGGTCGGCGCTGGTCGCCATCCTGACCTTGCCCCTGGGGGTGCTGGCGGCCTTTCTGATCATGAATCTTCAGGGCGTGAACGCCAACATCATGTCGCTGGGCGGCATCGCCATCGCCATCGGGGCCATGGTCGATGCGGCTGTGGTCATGATCGAGAACGCGCACAAACACATCGAGCGATGGGAACACGACCACCCCGACCAAAAGCTCGTCGACGAGGATCGCTGGAAAGTCATCACCGAGGCCGCCGTGGAGGTCGGGCCCGCGCTGTTCCTCAGCCTGTTGATCATCACCCTGTCGTTCATTCCGGTGTTCAGCCTCCAGGCCCAGGAGGGGCGGTTGTTCGCGCCGCTGGCCTTCACCAAGAGCTATGCGATGGCGGCGGCGGCGATCCTGTCGATCACGCTCGTGCCGGTTCTGATGGGGTACCTGATCCGCGGACGGATTCCGGCCGAACAGAGCAATCCGATCAATCGCTGGCTGACCCGCCTCTATCGGCGACCGCTGGACTGGGTGCTGCGTCATCCCAGGAAGACGCTTGTGGCCGCACTGCTGGTCTTCGCCACCACGGCCTGGCCTCTCAGCCAGCTGGGCGGCGAGTTCATGCCGGCCATGGACGAGGGCGACCTGCTCTATATGCCGACGGCCCAGCCAGGCCTATCCGCGGCCAAGGCGGCGGAACTGTTGCAGCAGACGGACCGGATGATCCGCACGGTGCCTGAAGTGGCGACCGTATTCGGAAAGGCCGGCCGGGCCGAGACCGCTACCGATCCGGCGCCGCTGGAGATGTTCGAGACCATCATCCAGTTCAAGCCACGCGATGCGTGGCGGCCCGGCATGACTCCGGAAAAACTGGTCGAAGAGCTGGATCGCGCGGTCCAGGTCCCCGGACTGGCCAACGTCTGGGTCCCTCCCATCCGCAATCGCATCGACATGCTGGCGACGGGCATCAAGAGCCCCGTGGGCGTCAAGGTGTCCGGCGCCGACCCGGCCGCGATGGACCGCATCGCGGCCGAGGTGGCCGAGGTCGCCAAGACCGTGCCGGGCGTGACCTCGGCCCTGGCCGAACGCCTGACCGGCGGGCGCTACGTCGACATCGACATCGACCGGCGCGCGGCGGCCCGTTACGGCCTCAACATCGCCGATGTCCAGTCGATCGTCTCGGGCGCCGTGGGCGGGGAGACGATCGGTCAGACGGTGGAGGGGCTCGCCCGCTATCCGATCAGCGTCCGTTATCCGAGAGAATTGCGCGACAGTCTGGAGCAACTGCGCGCCCTACCGGTTCTGACGCCCTCGGGTCAGCAGATCACCCTTGGAACAGTCGCCGATCTCCAGATCGCGGACGGCCCTCCGATGCTGAAGTCCGAGAACGGCAGGCTGACCACATGGGTCTATGTCGATGTTCGGGGACGCGACCTCGCGTCTGTCGTCGCCGAGTTGCGTCAGGCGGTCGCCAGCGAAGTCGATCTCGCTCCGGGCGTCAGCATCGCCTACTCGGGCCAGTTCGAATACCTGGAACGGGCGGCCGAACGGCTCAAGATCGTTGTTCCGGCCACGCTCGTGATCATCTTCATACTGCTCTATCTGACCTTCGGTCGCTTCGACGAAGCCCTCCTCATCATGGGCACTCTGCCGTTCGCCCTCACCGGCGGTTTCTGGCTGCTTTATCTGATGGGCTTCGACCAGTCGGTGGCGACGGGCGTGGGCTTCATCGCCCTGGCCGGCCTTTCGGCCGAGTTCGGCGTGGTGATGCTTATCTATCTCAAGCATGCGCTGAAGGACCGAGGGCCTGATCCCGACCGCCAGCAGGTCGAGGACGCCGTTCGCGAAGGCGCGCTGCTGCGGGTCCGTCCCAAGGCGATGACGGTCGCCGTGATCCTGGCCGGTCTGTTCCCGATCCTGATCGGCCACGGCGCGGGCTCGGAAATCATGAGCCGGATTGCCGCGCCGGTGATCGGAGGCATGATCACGGCGCCTTTGCTCTCGATGCTCGTTATCCCGGCGGGCTATCTTCTTCTCAGGCGCCGCAAGGCCCGCTCAGCACCCTCAACCCAAGGAGCGACTCCATGACCCGAACCCTTATCGCCCTCGCCGGCTTGACCATGGCGCTGTCGGCCTGCGGCCAACCTGCGGACACGGCCCCCGCCGAACCCAACGCCGCGGCTCCCGTGGACACCGCGTCCACCGCCGGCGCTGCGGACACGGCGACGTCTCCCGATGCGGCGCCTAGGTCCGGCAGCGGCGTCGGCGTGGTCACCGCCGTGGATGCGGCGGCCGGCGCCGTGACGATCGATCACGAGGCCATTCCCGCGGTGGGCTGGCCGGCGATGACGATGAGCTTCAAGGCGAGCCCCGCCGTGGTTCAGCAGGCCGCTGTCGGGGATCGCGTCCAGTTCGACCTGGAGGTTCAGGGCAACGCCGGCGAGATCACCGCGATCCGCCCGGAATAGGCCGCCTTGCCTTCGTTCGCGCGGCGCGTCGTCCCGCGCGAACGCACGCGGGACGGGGGTCGCTCAGCGGCTCGACGGGGTGATCGTGCCGGCGCCCTCCCGGCACGCCTGTTCGCAGCGGCGGCAGGCCTCCGCGCAGATGCGGCAGTGCTCATGCATCTCCGCGTGCTTGTCGCACTCCGCGGCGCAGGCGGCGCAGGTGTCGGCGCAAGCCTCGAGCAGGCCCTTGATGACCGCCTCGTTGCTCCCCGTGCGGCGCGCGCCGACCGCGCCGGCGGCCGCACAGACGTCGGCGCAGTCCAGGTTTAGCCGAATACACTGGACGAGGTCGGCGACCATTTCTTCACCGAGACAGGCGTCAGCGCAGATGCGGCAGGTCGCGGCGCATTCGTAGGCCGCTTCGACGGCGCGGATCAGCGCGTCGTTGGTCGAGCCTTTGACGTGAGGATGGGCGCTGATCATGGATTGGATATGCATGGAACTCTCCGATGGCGAACTCGGTCAACCGACCGGACCGGCCGACGTTCCCCGGTGACCGCCGTGCGCCGTGAAACGTGAACGGCCTGCCGCCCTGCCTGTCCGCACAGTCCGAAGGGACTGACCTGCGGTCCGCGAGCGCCCTGTCCTTCACCCGAATTGGCTAAGCGACGAGCATCGCATTGGGGATGGGAACACAGAGTTCCTCTGCCGCAAGGTGGCCCGGGTTCAAACGCCTGACCGAGCGCAACCACGCCCTTGAACGGGAAAGCGGGGGTCGAACGATACGGAGACGCTCGCGGACGCGAAGGTTCACATCGCGTCGAGGTGGGCGTCGATCCGCGCCAGGATCGCCTCCAGGCTCGGCTGTTCGCGATAATAGAGCGCCCGGGTTTGGTCGTAGGCCTCGGCATAGCGCCGACGCGTCGCCGCATCCGCGAGGGTGAAGGCGGGGTTGTCGCGCAGGACGGGCTCGTCGGCGGCCGGAAAGCGCGTGCGCTTGTGCTCGAGATAGGCGTCGGCGCCGATGAAGCCGAGGACCTGTTCGTCCGCCAGGAGGCAGTAGACGTCGTAGTAGTGGCGCATGAAGTTGGTCGGCATCTCGCCCGATGCCTGTTGCCGGCGATATTTGGTGGAGATGGTCTGCAGCTTCTCGATGAGCGTATAGCCCGGGTCGTAGCAGCGGACATCGACGGCGCGGTTGTCGATCAGGTCATCGACACCTGCGGCGCTCGCGCGATCCCAGGCCCACGACGAGATGAGGCGCGGCGCGTTCGGAGAGACCTGGTCGAAGCCGGCTTCGAGAAGCACGCCCGCCTTGACGCCCTGCGGCAGGGGCGTCAGTTCCGGATAGATCAGGCGGATGCCGGCGCTGAAAAGTCTGTCGTTGTCGAAGGCGTGGTCCCTCAGAACCTCGACGATGCCCGGAATGGCGAGCTGGGGCACGAGGCCGTCGAAGAAGGCGCGCCTCCGATCGATATGGGCGGGTTTGGTGTGATTGCGTCCCGTCGGCAACGGTTCCGTCGGGTGGATGAGGATGTCGATGTCCTCGGAGAACCGGTCGATCAGGCCGTAGCCCTTGGACAGGGAGGTCCCGCCCTTGAGTTCGAACGCCATGCCGAGCTGCTGCAGGCCCCAGAGGACATGCATGATCCAGTAGTCCTTCTCGACCAGGGCCGGGTCGACCGCCATCTCGCCCGCGACCACCTCGATCAGGGCGGCGTAGTCTTCGGTGTCGTGGAGAAGCGGCATCGGCGTCAGGCCGCCTGAAACGCCTGGCTTACCAGGCGACCGGCGCGAACCGAGCCGAAATCGCGCGCGGCCTTGGCCAGGCGGACCGGATCCATGGATCGCGCCCGTTCCAGCGCCCGAGGCAAGAGCTCGGCCTTGTCCTCCGCCAGCCGGTCCATCGTCTGCAAGAGATCGACCAGCAGCACCTCCTGCGTCAGGCGCGCCGGAACGGAGGGCTTCTTGCGAAAGTCGTAGGTTCGGCCGCCGAGTTTGAAGCGGCCGTGACGCTTGAGATTGTAGACGACCGGCTCGTTGTACAGCTGCGTCGCGCCGACTCCCAACCCGTTGAACGCGCTGGGAGACACCATCAGGAAGCGGTCATCCTTCAGAAAGGCCTCGACCAGCTTCTCGGGCCTGGCCGGCGCCTTGCCGAAACGGGTCCGGCGGGGCGCCATATAGACGCCGCCGGACACCTTCTCGAGCCGACCTTCATCCAGAAGCTGGCGGACGTGTCGGTCCACCGCATTCGACCAACGCTCCAGATCCTGACGGCGATAGACCTGCCCAGGACGCAGCCGCTTCTTCAGATCATTCAGGGCCGACATGGTCACCTCCGGGTTCGGATGTGGGATCGCTCGACCGATAATGCAACGTATTTCGTTTAAATTCCATGCAGACCGTCGTTGTGTCTTGCCTGGCCGCGAACGCTCGCCAGCCTGCCGGACCAAAACTGCGACGACGGACCAGGGCCGACGCCTGCCGTCGATGGGGCCACACGCACATGAGAGACGCGACCGTAGCCTGTGAAGCTGTTCGAACGACGCTGTTGTTTCGGGCCTAAGTTGCATCCATGATCACGGCAAAGGTCGGGGAGATGAACGTGGAGACCAGCTGTCAGGACGCGCCGCGACGCGGCGCCCGGACAAGATGACTGAGGCGCGGCAGACGTTCTCGGCTGCGGAATCGGGGCTCGGATTCATCTACCAGCCTCGGCTGGCGCTTCTCAGGCTTCTGTCCTTGCCCGAAAGCACCTCGCTTCTCATCGAGAAGAGCGACGACCTCGAGTTCGATGCGACGGGCGGCCGCAAGACGCTGGCCTCGTTGAAGCACAAGGCCGCCGGCGACAGGCTGACGGACCTTGACGTCGACTTCTGGAAGTCCTTGAGGGTGTGGCTGGCCCATTACATCGATGACGGCAGGATCGGTTCGAACGCCGACTTCGTCCTCTTCACCACCGCGACCGTCGCGCCCGGATCGGAGCTGGCCCTGTTCGCCCAGGAGGGCAGCGACCCGGCGGCTCGAGCGGAAACCGCTGCAACGCTTCTCGATCGCAGCACGTCCGCGACCATCGGCAAGACCAAGACCGAGATGGCCAAACTGACCGAGGCCGAGCTTGCCGACTTCTATGGCCGCATCCTCATTCTGGATGGCAGCCCGCGCATCGACACGATCCCGCAGATCGTGCTCGACCAGCATCTCAGAACCGTCCGCCGGGAGGTCCGGGGTCCGCTGTTCGAGCGTTTGGAGGGCTGGTGGATGGATCTGATGATCAAGGTGCTCACGGGAGAGCGGACGGATCCGGTTCACGGTCAAGAGGTGTCCGACAAGCTCTCATCCCTTGCGGAGGAGTACCGCGCCGACAGTCTGCCCATCACCTTCCGCGGTCGGATGCCCGACGGCGAGATCGACGTGGCCAATGACACGCGGCTGTTTGTCGAGCAGCTCCGCGATCTCGACGTTTCGCCGGCGCGCATCCAGCACGCGATCATCGACTACTACCGCGCCTTCGAGCAGCGTTCGAGCTGGGCGCGGGAAAACCTCCTGATCTCCGGGGAAATGGAGGAATACGAGGACCGGCTGATCGAGGAATGGAGCCGCTTCCGGGCCATCGTCTTCGAGACCCTTGATGACGCCAGCGGCGACGACGCTTTCAAGGCCGCCGGCCGAGAACTCTATAAGTGGGCCGAAACGGAGACCGGAGAGCTGCGGATCAGGGAGCGCGTGACCGAGCCCTACGTCGTTCGCGGCGCCTTCCACATCCTCGCCAACGCCCGGCCCATGCCGCGCGTGCACTGGAACCCCGCCTTCCTGAAGCGTCTCGGCGAGCTGCTCGGGGTAGCCGCATGAAGCGGTGGGACCTTCGCCCCGTCGAGATCAGGAACCTGTTCAACCCCGCCTTCTGCGGACTCGTCCTGTTCAGGGCGCTCACGGCCTATGAGGATGAAGACGCGCGCGGCATGCCGTTCTCGCTGTCCCTGCTCATCCTGCCGCTTTGCCTGCAGCGGGACGCGCGCGAGACCCTGGCCAGATCCAATCGCAGCTATTTTCTGAAGATCGTCGCGGCCAACCCGCAGATGCTCGTCGACCTGCCGAAACGAACGACGGATCTCCTGCCGTTCGCGTTCGAGGCCCTGGGCGTGCTGATGCAGCTCGGCGTCATCGCCGTCGCGCCGGACGGGCGGCTGCAAACGGTGCGCGATGGCGTCCGCAAGGGGATCGCTGGAACGCCCGAGTCCATCTCCTGCCAAAGGGTGGCGAAATTCCTTGGCCGCGAGTTCGCCCAGATCGGCGATCGCGTCACAATCTATACGACCCTGGGGGTCCGACCATGAAGATCAAGTCGATCCACCTCTACAGCTATGACGGTCGCAGGCGAGATCTGTCGTTTCATCTCAACGGCCTGAACGTCATCACCGGTCGCTCTTCGACCGGCAAGTCGGCGCTGTCGGAGATCATCGAATACTGCATGGGGCGCTCGACCTTCAACATTCCCGAAGGGGTGATCCGCGACCGCGTGAGCTGGTTTGCCGTGATCTACCAGTTCGCCGGAGAGCAGGTGCTGGTGGCCAAGCCGTCGCCCGGCGCGGGGCGGAGCAGTTGCAGCACCGCCATGGTCCGGCGTGGCGCCGAGATCGCCGCTCCGGATTACGCGGACCTGCTGGTCAACGACGATGACAGCGGCGTCGAAACCCTGCTGTCGCGGATGATCGGCATTCCCGAAAACACGACGGCCGTGCCGCTGGAGAACAGCCGGGAGAGTTACGACGCCAACATCAAGCATACGGCCTACTATCTGTTCCAGAAGCAGACGATCGTCGCCAACAAGGACCAGCTATTCTACCGGCAGAACGAACCCTTCCAGCCGCAGGCCATCAAGGACACCCTTCCCATCCTCCTCGGCGTCTCCTCGAGGAACCGCTACGAGCTGGAGGCCCAGCTCAGAACGGTGCAGCGCGACCGACGCCTCAACGGCAAGCTGCTTGAGCAGGCCAGGGGCGCGGTCGAAACTTCCGAGGAGAGGGCGCTCGGGCTGGTGTCGGAAGCGCGCGGCGTCGGCGTCTTCGCCGCGGATCGCGGCGCGGGCGAGCCCGTGGTCAGCCTCCTGCGAAACGCCCTGTCATGGACCCCGGCGCCCGTGCCGGAGGACGACGGCCAGAGGGTCGCCGCCATCGAGACCGAGCTGTTCGGCCTTCGCGAACGGCGTCGTGAAACCCAGCGTCGGATCGATGCGGCCGTCCAGTTCGCCAAGAGATCCGAAGGCTTCCAGAGCGAGGCTGGCGAACAGCGTGATCGGTTGGCCTCCATCAAGGCGCTGCCGACGAACAAGGACACGGGCGAATGGCAGTGGCCCTTCGCCGAGGCCAATCTGGCTCTGTCGAGCCCGATCGCGGGCATGCTCCTCGCGGAGCTCGAATCCCTGGAGCAGGAGATGAACGCCGTTCGGGGCGAGCGCCCCGCCCTCGACGCCTATCTCGTGGATCAACGCGCGGCTCTCGGATCCATAGGAGATCAGATCCGCACGAAAGAGGTCGAGCTGTCGGCGGCCATCGCCTCGAACGAGGTCATCGCCCAGATGGGCAACCGCAACAACGCCGCCGCCCGGGTTGTCGGGCGGATCAGCCTCTTCCTGGAGAATCTTGTCCCTGACGCCGAAATGACCCGTCTCGAGGCCGAGGAAAAACGCCTGAAGACGAAGGCGGACGATCTTGAGCGGAAGATCGGCGCCGATGATTCCGGAGAGCGGCTCGCATCGACGCTGAACAACATCTCCATGCACATGTCGCGGTACATCACCGATCTCGGCGGCGAGTTCGGTCAGTATCCCGCGCGCCTCGACATGCACAATCTCACGGTGGTGATCGACCGCCCCAGCCGGCCGATCTACATGCCGAGGACGGGCGGCGGCGAGAACCATCTCGCCTATCACCTGGCGGCGTTGCTCGCGCTTCACCGGTTCGCCGCCAACAATCAGCAGCCCCTGCCGCGCTTTCTGCTCATCGATCAGCCGACCCAGGTCTATTTCCCGTCCGAGACCCTCTACGAAGCGGCCGGCGGATCGATCGAAAGAACCGAGGAGGATGCGGATCTGGAAGCCGTCCGCCGCCTGTTCGAGGTGCTCCGGCGCTTCGGAGAGGAGGACGCAAAGGGGTTCCAGATCATCGTCACGGAACACGCCAACCTCCGCGACGACTGGTTCCAGTCGGCGCTCGTGGAGCAGCCGTGGACCAAGCCGCCGGCGCTCGTTCCGGACGACTGGCCGGATGAGACCGCCGAGCCATCGTCGGTCGGCCCGTCCTAGGCGCTGACCGTTGGCGGACCGTCCGCGATCAGCCAGGACATCCGATGGGCGGCCGGATCGCCTTCTTGTCCTTTCGGGCGGGGCACAGCACATCTGGATCAAGCTGCAGTGGGAGGCCAACCGGCTGAAGGCCGCCCGGGAAGCCACGCCCTTCGACCTCATCTCGACGCTCTACGGCGCCATCGACTTTGCCATCACCGCCCAGTCCTTGGAGGACTGGACGATCAGGGCCCTGACCCAGCGCGACCGTCGCAACGGGCTGAACGCCGGCGCCTACCGCAAGGCCATCGCGGCGGCGGTGCCGATGCAGCCCGCGTTTCGCGACATCGCCAACACCGCCAAACACGGCGAATACCGCGACGACAACTGGTTGGGCGGAACGGTCGAACTGGTGCACACGCCGGGCTTCACGGGAACGGCGCGAGAGTATGTGCTGATCTACCACGGGGAGGGGGCGACCGCTCAGACCAGTCTGGAGGTGTTCGATCAGGCCACTCTGCAGTGGCGCCTCTACCTGACCCGAATGCGCGTCCCCGGCTTCGAGGGCTTGCCCGCTCGCTGACAGCGGCTCCGCGCCCACCTGTCGATCACCGGGCGCCTCTGACGTCCTTCTCAGGCGTGGGTGTTCGCGGCTCCGCACAGCGCATGATCGTGCAGCACTTCAATCACCCGGCAATCCGAAACCCGGCCTCCGGCGCATTCAGCGGACAGCCGGGTCAGTTCCATCTCGAGCCGCTGCAGTTGATCGATGCGTGAGCGCACGGCGGCCAGGTGACGCTCGGCGAGCGCGTTGGCTTCCGCGCAGGGGCGGTCCGGATGGTCGGACAGGTCCAGCAGAGAGCGGATGGCGTCGAGGTCGAAGCCAAGCTGCCGCGCGTGGCGGATGAAGGAGAGCCGGCGAACCGCCGCATCGTCATACAGCCGACGGTCGCTATCCGAGCGATCGGGAACAGGCAGAAGGCCTGCCTGCTCATAGAATCGGATGGTCGGAACCTTCACGCCGGTGGCCTTGGACAGCTTGCCTATTGGGAAGGGACGTTGCGCCGGGTCGATCATGGTCAGTGAATTACGCGCTTGATCCTCTAGTCGCTAGAGCAATTACAAGGACGGCATGAGCACGTCCGAAGTCCAGAGTTGTTTGACCCGCCCCTCCGCGAGTTGCTGCGGCCACGAGGTCAAGTTTGACGGAGCCTCGCCCGCCTATCGACGGGTGCTGGTCGTCGTCATCGGCTTGAACCTCGTGGGGTTCGCCGCCCTGGTGATCGGTGGCCTAATGCAGGGCTCGACCGCCTTGGCGGCCAATGCGCTCGACTTCCTCGCAGACAGCGCGACCTACGCCATCAGCCTGTGGGCCATCGGCAAGTCGGTTCGGGTCCGATCCGGCGCCGCGACGCTCAAGAGTTTCAGCCTGCTCGCCATGGCGGTGTCGGTTCTCGGCTATGCGATCTGGCGGGCGATGACGGGACAGCCGCCCGAAGGCTCGGTCATCACCGGCCTGGGCCTGTTCGGGTTCGCCGCGAATCTCGTCGCTGCGCTGTTGCTCGTGCGCTATCGCGACGGCGACGCCAACGTCCGTTCGGTCTGGCTGTGCACCCGCAACGACCTCGTCCATAGCCTGGGGGTGGCGGCCGCGGGCGGTCTGGTCTGGCTCACCGGCGCGCGCTGGCCCGATCTTGTCGCGGGCGTTCTGCTCGGCGCGGTCTTCCTCCACTCCGCGGTGTCGATCCTGATCCAGGCGCGCCAGGAGCGGCGCGCGACGGCCTGAGACGCGACAATAAAGGTTATTGATCGGAAACCTATCGATGCTAGGCAGGGGTATGGTCGGACAGAGGTCCAGAACAGGTTTGCTGGCGGCGCTCATCGCGCTGGCCTTCGCTGTGTTCGCCTTCGTCCCGGCGGTCGATGCCGCGACCTGCGGCGTCGAGCCCGCCGCGGCCCACGGCCAGGCCCTGATAGACGCCGACCAGGGCGGGGACGCCTCAGGTCCTGAGACGTCCCACGGCGTGTGCAACCACGGACACTGTCACCACGGGGGTTCGGTCGCGCCGAACAGCGCCGCCACGCCGCCGTTGACCGCGCCCCACGCCCGCGACCTGCCGTGGCGTACGGTCGAGACTTTGCTGTCCCGGACTCCGGGCGGATTGGAACGCCCTCCCAGAGCCTGACGCGACCTCCGCGCGATCAACCGCGCTCGTCACGTCGAAAACTCTGGGAACCATGAAACCATGCCTGCCAAATCACGCCGACCGCGTCTCGCGGTCGGGCTTACGGCGACCGCTCTCGCGGCGGCGCTGAGCGCGCCCGCTTGGGCCGATCCGGCTCCGGCCTACGCCGACCTTCTGTCCCGCCTGGGCCAGACCCCCTCCGCGGCCGAGGCCGCCGCTCTGATCGACGCCGCCGAGGCGCGGGTTCGCCAATCCCGCGTCAGGCCCAATCCGACTGCGGGTCTTGAACTCGAGAACGCCTTCGGTTCGGGGCCTTT
The DNA here is from genome assembly GCF_059424365.1 of Brevundimonas sp. GW456-12-10-14-LB3. Taxonomy (NCBI): domain Bacteria; kingdom Pseudomonadati; phylum Pseudomonadota; class Alphaproteobacteria; order Caulobacterales; family Caulobacteraceae; genus Brevundimonas; species Brevundimonas sp. GW456-12-10-14-LB3. The sequence continues at coordinate 139,838 of NZ_JBWKZJ010000001.1, read as the reverse complement.
CTCCGGCATCGACAACGCCGAGACGACCCTGTCCCTGTCTCAGAACCTCGAACTTTGGGGCCGTCGAGGCGCGCGCGTCAGCGTGGCGGAGGCCGAGGCCGCGACGGTGGGCTTGCGCAGCCGGCTCGCGCTGATCGATCTGGCCGGACGGCTGGCGCTTTCCTACGCCGAAGCCGAAACCGCGGAGCGGCGGGCGGACCTGGCGCAGGAGGCGCTGGACCTGAACCTAGCCGACGCGCGCGCCGCGCTGAAGCTGGTGGAGGAGGGGCGAGAGCCGCTGCTCCGGGGCATCCAGGGCGAGGCCGAAAGCGCCGCCGCGCGGGCCGCCTTCGATGAGGCCAGCGCCGAGCGGGACGCCGCCTTCGCGCGGCTGACGGTTCTGGCCCAGCTGCCGACGCCGGTGACGTCCGTCCCGGCGACCCTGCTCGATGAGGCTCCCGCGCGCGCCCCGAGCGCGACTGATCCGCTGACCGTCCAGGTGGCCGAGGCGGAACGCGAGGCGGCCGAGCGTCGCATCGGCGTCGAGCGCATACGCGCGCGGCCTGACGTGACCGCCAGCGTCGGCGTGCGTCGGTACGAAGCCGAGGACGCCACGGCCCTGACGTTCGGCCTCAGCCTGCCTCTGCCGCTGTTCGATCGGAACCGGGGGAACATCGACGCCGCGCAGGCCGATTTTCGCGCCGCCGACGCGCGTGTGGCATCGGCCCGGCAGGACGCCCGGGCGGATCGCCTGGCGGCGGTGGCCCGTCTCGACGCCTCCGCCAGCCGGGTGTCGGCAGCCGACGCCGGCGTGACGGCGGCGGAGGAAGCCTATCGCCTGTCGCGGATCGGCTTCGAAGCCGGCCGCATCTCCCAACTGGAGCTGCGCGCCACGCGCGCGGCACTGATCTCCGCCCGCAACGCCGCCTTGGACGCCCGCCTTGCGCGCGTCCGGGCCGAAATCGACCTCGCGCGCCTCGAAGGCCGCGCCCCCTTCGGAGACGCCCGATGAAGCGCCTGAACACATCCAACAAGACGCTGCTGATCGGCGGAGCCGCCGCCATCCTGCTGCTGGGAGGAGGAGGGATCTGGCTGGCGACCCGCGGCCCCGCCGAAGCGCCGCCCGCGGCCGACGCCCATGCGGAAGGTGAGGAAGGTCATTCGGAAGGCGAGGGCGAAGCGCCCGAGGGCGTCGTCCAGCTGAGCGCCGCTCAAATCCAGGCGGCCGGAATCGTCATCGCCCAGGTCTCGCCCGGTGGCGGAGGCGAGGTCCGTCTGTCCGGGCGGGTGGAGCCGATGGTGGACGCCCGGGCCGCCGTGGCGGCTAGTGTCGGCGGGCGGGTCGAGCGGGTCCTGGTCGCGCCCGGCCAATCCGTCCGGGTCGGGCAACCGCTGGTCAGCCTCGTCAGTGGCGAGGCGGCGAGTTACCGCGCCGAGATCGACGCCGCGGCTGCGACCGCCGATGCGGCCCGCCGGGCCCATCAGCGCGACCAGAACCTGTTCGAGGCCGGCGTCGTGGCCCGACAGGACGTCGAGGCGTCCCGCGCCCAAGCCCTGAGCGCCGAGGCCCAGGCCCGTGCGGCCCGCGCCCGCGCGGCGGCGGCGGGCTCGCCGAACGCGGCCGGCCGATTGAGCGTGACCAGCCCGATCTCGGGCGTCGTCACCAACGTCCAGGTCGGGCCCGGCGGCTTCGTCGCGGCGGGAGGCGTCGTCGCCGAGGTCACCAATCCGGCGCGCGTCGAAATGGTGTTCAATGCCCCTCCGCAGCTGGCCGCCAGCGTGCGCGCCGGCTCTACCTTGCGGGTCTCCAGCCCCAACGGAGAATTCCAGGCGATCGTCACGGGCGTGGCCGCTGACGCCGGGATGGGCGAGACCGGCGCGGCCGTGATCCGCGCCCGTACTCAAGGAGCCACCCTGCCGCCGGCCGGTTCGCCGGTGACGGGGGCCGTCGTGGTCGGCGAAGCCTCATCGGCTCTGACGGTCCCGTCGGAGGCGGTGCAGACCGTCGAGAACCGAAGCGTCGTCTTCGTCCAGGTGGAGGACGGCTTCCGCGCCGTCCCCGTTCTGGTCGGACGCCAAGCCAATGGCCGCAGCGAGATCCTCAACGGCCTCAGCGGCTCCGAACGGGTCGCCGGCGCCAACGCCTTCTTGCTCAAGGCCGAACTGGCCAAGGGCGAAGCCGAGCACGGGCACTGAGGAGACAGCCCATGTTCAAAGCCCTAATCGAAACGTCTGTCCGCTTCCGCTGGTTCGTCGTCCTGATCACCGCCGTCGTGGCCATGATCGGCCTGTTCGAACTGACCAAGCTGCCGATCGACGCCGTCCCCGACATCACCAACCGGCAGGTGCAGATCAACACTGTCGCCCCGGCCTTGGCGCCGGAACAGATGGAGCGACAAGTCACCTATCCGCTCGAGACCGCCATGGCGGGGATACCGGGACTGCAGAGCACTCGGTCGCTCAGCCGCAACGGCTTCTCTCAGATCACCGTCATCTTCACCGACCAGACCGACATCTATTTCGCGCGGCAGCAGGTGTCCGAACGGATGGCGCAGGCCGCCGAGGATCTGCCGGAAGGCGTCGAGCCGATGCTCTCGCCCATCACCACAGGGCTGGGCGAAGTGCTGATGTGGACGGTCGATTTTGTGCCGTTCAACAGCCAGAACCTGTCGAAGCCCGGCCAGCCGGGTTGGCAGGCCGGCGGCACCTATCTGACGCCCGAAGGTCAACTGCTGACCACGCCCCAGGCCCGTGCGACCTATCTGCGCACGGTCCAGGATTGGATCATCGCCCCGCGCATGCGCACGGCGCCTGGCCTGGCCGGGGTCGATGTCAACGGCGGCTATGTGAAGGAGTACGCCATCCGGCCCGACGCCGCCCGGCTGGCGGGTTACGGCCTGAGCCTGGATGACTTGATCCAGGCTGTGGATCGCGCCAACACCCAGGCCGGCGCGGGTTTCATCCAGCGATCGGGCGAGGCCCTGACGGTGCGAACCGACGCCTTGGCCACGACGGTCGAGGACCTCGCACAGGCTCCGGTCTCCAACCGGAACGGGCTGGTGGTGCGCGTCGCTGACGTCGCAAGCGTCGAGATCGGTCAGGCGCCGCGTCTCGGCGCCGCCAGCCGCGACGGCCACGAGGCCGTCCTCGGCACCGCCCTGATGCTGGCCGGCGAGAACAGCCGGACCGTGGCCCAGGCCGCCGCTGAACGGCTTGAGGAGGTCGGCGCGAGCCTGCCGCCAGGCATCGTCGCAGAGCCGGTGCTGAACCGCAGCGAGTTGGTGAACTCGACCATCCAGACGGTGGCCCGTAATCTGACCGAGGGCGCGCTCCTGGTCATCGTGGTGCTGTTCCTGCTGCTTGGAAACATCCGGGCGGCCAGCATCACGGCGCTGATGATCCCGATCAGCTTCCTCTTCGCCGTCATCGGCATGAACCGCTTCGGCATCAGCGGAAACCTGATGAGCCTCGGCGCTCTCGACTTCGGCCTCCTGGTCGACGGCGCCGTAGTGGTGGTCGAGAACACCCTGCTGATGCTCAGCCAGAGGCGCGGCGAACTCGGCCGGACCCTGACCCGCCACGAGCGGCTTGAGGTCGCCGGCGCGGCGGCGCGCCAGATGGTCAAGCCGGCCGCCTTCGGCCAGCTCATCATCCTTCTGGTGTTCACGCCGTTGCTGCTGCTCGAAGGCGTCGAGGGCAAGACCTTCATCCCCATGGGGGCGACGGTGATGCTCGCCCTGGTCGGCGCCTTCATCTTCTCCTTCACCTTCGTGCCGGCCATGACGGCGCTGCTCGTGCGCGATCCCAAGACCGTGCATCTGAACGCAGACGGTCGAGCCGAGGAGCATGAGACGCGTATCCTGCGCTTCGCCCGCAAGCGGATCGAGCCGGCGATCCGCTCCGCTGTGGATCGACCCAAGCTGGTGATGATCGCCGCCGTCGGCGCGCTCGTGCTCGGCGTGATCTCGTTCATGAGCCTCGGGCGGGAGTTCATACCGACCCTGGACGAGGGCGACATCGCCATGCAGGCGCTCCGCGTGCCGTCGGCGTCGCTGGAACAGTCGGTCGCCATGCAGATGGCGCTCGAGCGGGCGATCAAGGCCCAGCCGGAGGTCGAGACGATCTTCTCGCGCACAGGCACGGCAGAGGCGGCGGTGGACCCCATGCCGCCCAACATTTCCGACTCCGTCATCGTGCTGAAGGACCGAAAGGCCTGGCCAGATCCCGGGCTGGAGAAGGAGGCGCTGATCGAACGCATCTCCGAGGTGGCGTCCCAGCAGATCGGCAATAATTTCGAGTTCAGCCAGCCGATCGAACTGCGGTTCAACGAGCTGATCTCGGGCGTACGCACAGACCTCGCGGTGATGGTCTATGGCGACGATTTCGAGCAACTGCAGGCGGTCGCCGACCAGGTGGCCTCGGCCTTGCGCGACACCCCGGGATCAGCCGACGTTCGGGTGGAGCAGGCGTCGGGACTCCCGACCTTGACCGTCAGCGTCGATCGCTTCGCCGCCGCCAACTACGGTCTGTCGGCGGCCGATGTCTCCGAAGCCGTCTCGGCGGCGGTGGGCGGCCAGGCGGCGGGGCAAATCTTCGAGGGCGACCGCCGCTTCGACGTGGTGATTCGCCTGCCTGACGAGGTCCGCAACGATCCCGCCGCCCTGGCGGCCCTGCCGGTCACGGCGCCGAGCGGGGCGACCGTACCGCTGTCCAGCGTCGCCCGCATCGAAGTGGCGGAGGGGCAGAACCAGATCAGCCGCAACGACGGCAGCCGCCGCATGGTGGTTCAGGCCAATGTGCGCGGGCGGGACTTGGGCGGCTTTGTCGCCGACGCCCAGGCTAAGGTCGGCGAGATCGCGCTTCCCGCCGGCTATTCGCTTGATTGGGGCGGCCAGTTCGAAAACCTAAAGCGCGCAGAGCAGCGGCTGGGGCTGGTCATTCCGATCGTCTTCGTCCTGATCGGGGTCTTGCTGTTCATGGCCTTGGGCTCGTTCGCGGAGGCGGGGCTGGTCTTCGCCTGCGTGCCTTTGGCCCTGGTCGGCGGCGCGCTGGCGCTGCTGTTGCGCGGTATGCCGTTCTCGGTGTCGGCGGCCGTCGGCTTCATCGCGGTGTCGGGCGTGGCCACGCTGAACGGCCTGGTGCTGATGCAGGCGATCCGCGAACGGCTCGATGGCGGCGCCGTCCCCCGTGACGCGGCGATCGAAGGGGCGTCCAGCCGTCTTCGTGCTGTGCTGACCACGGCGCTGGTCGCCATCGTCGGCTTCATCCCCATGGCCATCGCCCACGGGGCGGGAGCGGAGGTGCAGAAGCCGTTGGCCACGGTGGTGATCGGCGGGCTTCTGACCGCCACCGCCCTGACCCTGCTGGTCCTGCCGACCTTCGCGGCCAAGGCCGTGAAGCATCGCAAGGCGGAAGGGATCGAGGATTGAGCGGCCTCGACCAGAGAGACCGCGAGCAGAAGCGTATTCTGCTCGCGGTCCTGATACTCAACGCCTTGCTCTTCATCGGGTTGGGGATCGGCGGCTGGCTCGCCGACTCCAGCGCCCTGCTCGCCAATGCGCTCGACAACGCGTCGGACTCCGTCGTCTATCTGATCAGCTTTCTCGCTGTCGGAAAGCCCGGTCGCTGGAAGCGGGGCGCCGCGCGGACGTCCGGCGTCATCCTGCTGATCTTCGCCGCGGGGGTCTTGCTCGACGTGGCGCGGCGCTGGTGGCTCGGCGCCGAACCCCTAGGCTGGACGATGATGGCCCTGGCGCTGGTCGCGGCGGTCGTCAATCTGATCTGCCTCGTCCTGCTTCGCCGCATCTCCAGCGAGGACGTCAACATCGAAGCGGCCGAGACCTTCAGCCTCAATGACTTCGCCTCGAACGGCGGCATCCTGGTCGCGGGCGGGTTGGTAATGGCGCTGGGTCAGGCTTGGCCGGATCTGATCGTCGGCGCGATCGTTGCGGGCATCGCGGTCAAGGGCGGCCTTGAGATCCTGCGGAGCGCGAAGGCCGATTCCGACGAAGAGAAGGGCAGGGCATGAGCGTCGCGCATGAAGAAACCGGCCACGGCCACGATCACACCGCCGGCGCCAGCGCAAGGCGACTGACGATCGCGCTGGCGCTGACTTCGACGTTTCTGATCGCGGAGGTCGTGGGCGGGCTGGTTTTCAATAGTCTGGCCTTGCTCTCGGACGCCGCCCACATGTTCACCGACGTGGTGGCGCTCGGCATCGCGCTCGCGGCGATCAAGATCGGCCAGAAGCCGGCCGACGACCGTCGCACCTTCGGTTACCGGAGGTTCGAGATCCTCGCCGCCGCCTTCAACGCGGTCCTGCTGTTCGCGGTCGCAGGCTATGTGTTCTGGGAAGGCGTGCAGCGGCTGAGGGATCCCGAGCCGGTTGGTTCGGTCGGCATGCTGCTGGTCGCGGCGGCGGGCCTGGCCGTCAACATCGTGTCGATGCGCATTCTGGCGGGCGGCAAGGACAAGAGTCTGAACGTCAAGGGCGCCTATCTCGAAGTCTGGGCGGACATGCTGGGCTCGGTCGGTGTCCTGGCGGCGGCCCTGATCATCATGGCGACGGGTTGGCGCTGGGTCGATCCGGTCGTCGCCATCGGCATCGGTCTTTGGGTCCTGCCGCGGACCTGGATCCTCCTCAAGGAGACTACCCACATCCTGCTGGAAGGCGCGCCGCGCGGCGTCGACATGACACGCGTTCGCCAGACCCTTGGAGAAGTCGAAGGCGTGGCTGATGTTCACGACCTTCATCTCTGGGTGTCGGGAGCCGACGAGCCAAGCGCGACCGCGCACATCGTGCTGTCTGGAACCGTGGACGCCGACGCCGTCAGCGCGGCGGTGCGCGATCGCCTCGCCGCTGACTTCGGCGTGCGCCACACGACGGTGCAGGTCGAGAGCGCGGCGACGAACGAACCGGGAAGCCACCGATGAGAAGCCATCGGTCGGGAACGGGGCCGCATGGGCGGGCCTAGGCGAACGGTCCGGAGCACGGCGCCGGCCTACAAGGTCCGCACGACCGCCAAGCGCCGACGGCGTCCCGCGCAGCCGCCGCGTCCGCTCGGAGCTCTGGGCGAGGTGATCGTGATCGGGGTCAGTCTCATTCTGGCCGTTCTCGGTAGCCTGTTCGTCGCCGCGCGTCTGGTTCCGCTGAGCGTGCCGTCCGCGATCGGATATGCGACGGGGATGGCGCTGCTGGGCGGAGCAGCGATGTTCTCCGTCCGCCGGACGTGGAGTCGGATCACCCTTGCCGCCTGCCTCGCGATCGCCTTCGGGCTCGGGGCAGCCTGGCTGCGCTGAGCACTGCTAACCTTTCCTTCGCGTCGCGCCGTTGGCGTGCGGAGATGGCTGACGCTCTCTCTTGGACCCGGTCAGTGTCCGGCCTCGCATCGCGCGGGCCCGTTGGTCGATGCACTCCGCTTCATCGTCGGCGGTTTGGCTGCCTTTGATCGGCTCGCTCCGGCTTTTCCAATCCGCCCACTCAAGGCCGGCGATGACCGCCTTGAGCGCGACAAGGTGAGCCGTGATGTCATACCACGTCGGAAAAGCCCGAGGATTTTCAATCCAAGGTGCCAGGTGTCCGACTCAAACGAGCGGTGACCTCGGCTAAGCTGTCCTTCGAGGGGTGCGGTGAAGCGTTCAGAAGATGCGGGGCCGGACATTCAGCAAGGAAGCGGTCCGGTCCCCCGCGTTCCGGTTGCCCCTCAGGCGCAGGGTGCTGGCGCCCTCGCAACCGTGTAGTCTGACCGCATTTCAAGCATCCGCCTTGCCATGAACGATATTCCGGTCCGCCAGAATTTGCCTGACAGCCTCAAGCTGATGCGTGCGCGTCAGGAGATGTTCCATCGGGCGAAACTGGTGTTCATCGCGCAACTGGTGCTGACCGTCCTGCTGCCGGTCATCGGCGCGGTCGCTGGCCTGTTCATGGAGCAGCTCCGCTCGACGGTCGCCTTTTTTAGCCTGCTGGTGACGATCCTGGACATCACGGTCCTGGATCGCGCCCAGCGCCGCTTCGTGCGCAATGGCGCCAAGATCGCCGAATGCTTCGACTGCGCGGTGCTGCGCCTGCCCTGGAACACCCTGAGCGCCGGCAAGCGCCCTGATCCGGAGATGATCGATTCCGTCGCTGAGGCCTGGAGCCGACGGCACGAGGATAAGGGCATCATCGACTGGTATCCGACCGAAGCGGGGGAGACGAGCCTGGAGGCGGGACGACTTTTGTGTCAGCGCAGCAGCCTCTGGTACGACGCCACCCTCCGTCGCTTCAACGGCTCGATCGCCCTTGGACTGTCATGGCTCATCCCCTCCGCCTTCCTGACGGCCTGCTGGTGGACCCGGCTGCCCTTGAGCGAATTCGCGGTGACCTGCATGCCGGTCGCGCCGGTGCTGGTCTGGTCGGTGCGCGAGCATTTTCGCCAGAAGGACACCGCCGAGAGCCAGGATCAGACCAAGGCTGAGCTGGAGGGGTTCCTGTCGCGGGTCGAGGCCGGAGCCATGTCGCTCGATGAGGCCGAAGAGGCCGCCCGAAGCGTTCAGAACGCCCTCTACGCGCGGCGGGTGTCCAGTCCGCTCGTCATGCCGGGCCTGTATGAACTGCGCCGGGCCTATCTAGAACGGACAATGAAGGCCGGCGTCGCGGCGCGGGTACGCGACGCCGGTTCATCGGCCTGACGCGTCAGGACGCCGGGAAGAAGTCGCCGAAGATCGACTTCCAGATCCGGACGGCCTCCCCCTCGCTGCCCTGGGCTTCGGCGCGATAGGCCCGGGTCGCCGCCATTTCGGCGTCCCGAAGGGTCTGTCGGGCGGCGGCGCATTTGGCGGACGTCATCTCATCCGACACGGGCGGGCCGAGGCCCGCCGGGTCCGGCCAGATATCGCCGACGCTGGCCTGCGCGGCAGCGAAGAACCGCCGGGCTTCGTCGGGAAAGGTGTTGAACGGTCCATCGACGAGATCGAGCGCCATCACCTCGATGAGGAACCCGGGCTCGATCGGCTTGCCGTTGGCCCGGTTCCAGCTCTTCAGCATTTTCACCAGGGGCACCCAGTTGCCTCCCAACGCCTTGTTCTTGGCGGTTGTCAGGTCGTTGTGAGTGGCGGGATTGGTCTTGATCCACTTGCCGAGCTGTTCGTCGGGAATCTCGTAGTCCGAGCCGGACACAAAGGCGGGCACGACGTCAAGGCTGACGACCTTGCCTTCCTCGTGCTGGGTCTGGTGACGTTTTTCGAACCACACGGTGATGCAACGCCGGTCCCGCTCGACCTGATCCCGCCCATAGGCGTCGACCAGGCAGGCCTCCAGATCGTCGAGCACGCCTTTCGGATGGGCGTTGCGCCGGTGCGCTTCCTTGGCGCCGAGACAAACGAAGATGTCGATGTCCTTGAGCGGCTTGGTCTTGGTGTGCCGGCCGTACGATCCGGTCAGGAAGTCGTGGTCGACGTCGAAGGCCGCCTGCACCTTGGCGCGGACATCCTTCTGGCGGCGGCTCGCGTCGTCCTTTTCGGTCTGGGTCAGCTCCAGACGGCTCTTGAACGTCGCGAAAGCATCCTTCACCCGGCTCATGCGGGCCTCCAGTAGTTGAGACCCGCGGTGATGTCGCGGGTGGCGATCGCCGTCCCGGTCGAACGACTGATGAGTCCCGTGGTCGCGAGGTGTGAGGTGCTGGACATGCCGGCGACGTCCGGCCGGCCGCGTTGGCTGGTCAGGATGATGCGGTAGACGCATCCCGCCGGCGGTCGGCCGACTTTCTCGATCGTGCGTTGGACGTGGTCTCGGTCGACCCACATGTCGTCATCGACGCCGCTTCCGTCATAGGTGACGGGGAAGTCCCAGCGCAGCTGAAGAGTGCTGGAGCCCGGCTTGTAGAACTCGATAGTCACCACCTTGAGGTGGCCGCTCTGCAGCCAGGCGCGAACAGCCGGCCCCACCACCGTCCAGTCGTCGACGAGCTGGGCGGGGGAGAGTCCGGCGGCCTGGATGATCCGATTCAGCTGGTTGCGGATATGGTCGGCCACGAAGGCGGCGGTGTGGGTGCGGGTGTATGTGAAGGTGGAGACGGCCATCAGCGCGCGGCTCCCCAATCAATGGTCAGGGCCGGCTGGGCGCCGGCCTGGGTTGCGGACGCGCCCTCGGCGTCCGCCGGGGTCTCGTCCAGGGCGTGGATGACCAGACGCGGCGCCCGGCTCTTCAGCGTCTCGGCGACCCAGTCCAGATCGGTCGGATCGCACGGGACATAGAGGGTCCACGGCTTGCCGGTCGGGTTCCAGTCCAGCGGCGCCACCTCGCCGCCGAGGCTGAGCGCGTCGGCGCCGTAGGCGCAGTAGACGACCAGGCGGTGGCCGTCGCCCTTGAGCGTCAGCGGGTGATCCGCATAGTGCTCCTCCGACAGCAGGCTCGCCATGACGCTGGCGGCCGCCGTCAACTGCCCGGCGTCCACCGAGTCCGGACGCGTAATCAGATTCACGATTTCAGCCCAGGTTTCCGCCCCGGTTCGAAGCGGCACGGCGGCGATGTCCCTACGCAGCTTCACGGCCCACCTCCTTCCCGGCGTGAGCCGCCGCCTTGAGCGCCGACAAGATTTGCTGGCTTGAAAGAAGACTGGGGTCTCGCGCCGTCGCGAGGGAGCCGGCGAGAGCGCTCACGACGGCCTTGCGGAGGCGGCGGCCGTCCATGCCATTGGAGGCGCTGACGAAAAGCCCCATGTCGCGCGCCAGGCCAGCAATCGCCGGCCATTGACGACCAAGGCCTTCAAGGGTGTCGCGGATGATTTCGGCCCGCGCCTCAGCGTTGGGCGGCGGGATGTATTCGATCAGGTCCGCTCGCGAGAGAAAGGCGTCGTCGACCGCCTGAGGATAGTTGGTGGTCGCGATCAGCAGGATGTTCCTGTGCTGCTGGGTGAGCAGGTCGAGGCTCGCCAGCACCGCATCGGTGGCCCGGTGGACATCGACGGGATTGGCTTCCAGGCTCATCTTCTTGCGATCGGCCGCAAGGGTTTCAACCTCGTCCAGAAGAATGACGGCGAAGCCGCCCATTCCGGCTTCGGGAATGGTCTGGTTGAAGAGGGTCCCCACCTGCTGCTGGCTCTTGCCCAGCGAGGCGCTGGCGAGGCCGTGGGGATCGATCTGCAGGAAGTTGACCTTGGACGGCCGCAACATGGCCGCGACCTTGGTCGCCAGGCCGCGCGCGAGGGTGGTCTTGCCGGTCCCTGGAGGACCGGCGAGCACCATCAGGCCGTGCAAGGGCGCGACGTCGAAGGAGACTGAACGTCGCACGGTCAGGGCGAGCATCGCCTGGGCGATCAGGCGGTCCTTGACGGCCTGGTCCATCTTGATCGAGTCCCAGGCGGACTCGAACGCGGGGTCGGGAAGGGTGCAGCGGTAGGCAACGCCGGAGCTCATGGAGAGAGGGCCTTTTCGGTTCAGGGGAATGATCCGGGAAGGCGCTTCATCGCGGCGACGGTTGTGCGCACGCGATCGCGATGCATAAGATCGCGCCGCCGACCCGGAATGAGTCGGTATCGGAGAGAGGGCGGCCTTCTTCTTAAGACCTGCCAGTCGGGAACGGTCGTCCTCTCCCCACCATGTTCACGCTCAACTCAGTAGCCACGCTCCATCATCTGGTACGCAGGCCGCGCCCCTACTCAGCGCGGGCGGTCGATCGAATTGGATGGAATCGGAACAGCCGTAGCCCAACCCATATCGACAGCTTATGTGCCGAGTCGCGGGGCAAGGAAAGGGGCTGTTAACCCAACCTCATTCTTGAGCCGATTCGTGTCACGGGTTCAAGGGCGCGTCAAGATATTGTGGTGAGGCGCGTACCGGGCGCAAGACTGAGGGGGTGGAGAGCTGTGGAGGCTATTAGCTCGTCGGCGACATTGTCCCCAGAGCCCGTGCGACGCCGCCGCTAGCGCGTAGCGTGATCGCAGGGTCAAGAAACGCTCAAGAAGACTGAGCAAGTCGCCGCTCGACGGGTCTCGCCGCGCGAGCGCAGACACGTCCCGGCCGCACGCCGACTCGCCTTTGATGATCGGAGTCACACTGGCGGTCGAGCTCGGGCCCACCTCGTAATTCCAAGGCTCAGGTGGCGCGGTGCGTCGGCGTACTGGGGGGCACGGTGGCAAAGGCTGCTGCATTCAATCCTACGGTTCGGGCGCCGTGCGCGTGTCATCCTCGAAATTGGTGAGCGTGTCGCAGGCCAGGCAGTGGTACATCCACGACGCCTCCTGAAAATGCAGACCGCCCAGGCATCCACAAAAGGGGCAGCACTCTTCGAGGGACAGGTCGCCCCATTCCCAGACCCCGACATGCTCCGGAATGCCATCCCGGTCGTAGCCGACGATCTCGAAGGCGTCGGCGGTCTTGCCCACGAAGGCGTCACCATGGAAGCGCTGGAGCACGGGCAGCACGTCGGCCGGCTGAAGGTTGAACCATTCGCCGAACTCGCCACGCACCTCCGCGAAATGGCGATGAAGGTCGCGCTCCAGGCGTGCGTCGTCATCCGCATTGATGAAGCCGACGAGTTTCAGCCGGTCAGGATTGCCGGTCTGCAGTTGGCGACGGCGTTCCTCGACCCGGCGAGCGCGTCCGATCTTGATGCGGTCGGGGCCATGCCCCTCCTGATACAGGAAATAGACGGGCATCGCGTATCCTCCCGCGCCGCGTCAATCGTCCTCATCAGCTTCGCGCGGCGGCGGCACCCAGCCGTCCGCCTCGAACAGCGCGGTGACCTCGCCAAAAGCCTCCCGCCGGCGGGTTCTCAGCAGCATCTGATAGAAGCGGTTGCGCGCGTCCGCCGATGGGAGCCGTCCGTTCCCCGCGTTTCTGACCTGGCTCAGAAGCAGGGTGCTGGTGCCGCCCGCCGCGTAGTTCTGGCCGTTGGCGGCGACAGCATCGAGCACCTGGTCGAGAGCCGCCGCGTCGAGACTGCCTGTGTAGGGTGTGATGTACGCGTCAAAGTTCGCTTCAGAGCCACGGAAGCTTCCGGACTGGGCGTAGAGCTCCACCGCCTGAGGCCAGAGCTCCGGGAGGGGCGCCGCGGCGATCGCCCGAGCCAAGGACTCCCGGTCGAGCCCGGCGATCAGGGCGAGGATGGGCGCCCGGAACGGGGCGAAGGCGACGCCCCTCAGAACCAGATAGTCTGTCAGATTGGCGGCGTTGGCGTTGTTGACCGTCTCCTGCAGGGAGGTGCGGGTCGGCTCCTGCATGAGGGGCCAGAAGGCGGGGAATGCGGCGATGAAGGCGATGGCGCGAGGTCGGTCTGCGGGGTCGAGGGTGTCCAGCAGGCGCACGATGGCAGGCACGACGTCGGGCCAGGCTCCGGGCGCCCGGTCTCGCACCGCAACCAGCGCGGATTCGACCTTCGAGCGGACGACGTCGAGATGGGCCGGGACGCCCTTCAGCAGGGACTTGGCCAGCACGGTTCCGAAATTGCGGATGTTCTGAGGCCGGACCCGGGCGAGGTAGCGCTGCTCGACGTAGTCGAGGATCCGGGTGTGGTCGGCCGGGAAGCCGGACGATTGAACATCGCCGTCGAAGACCTCAAAGATGGCGCGGCCCTGGAGGGCTTCCTGGCCGAGGACCAGATCGACGGCGTTGACGAGGTGCATCCGCACCAGTTCGGGCGTCGGCTCGAAGAGCAGGGCTTCGGCCGAGAAGGCCGGATGGGCGCAGAGATGACGATCCTCGCGAAGGCGTTCGAGTTGCCGGCCCGCGATCTGGCTGATCGCCTGGGTATTGTCCGCGGCGTCCTCGAGAATCCGTCCCTCGAGTTGGAGGAGCTGCCGGATATCGTTGATGGCGGTCGCATTGTCCCACGACTGCAAAAAGGCCGTCGCTGCAGCGTCGCCCATGGCGCTGAGCTCGCGATACTTGGCGATGAGGTCGTAGGCGATGGCCACCCATGCCGCCGTGAGCGCGGCGCGCAGGGCTCCGGCTTTGTAGGCTCGCACCGCGTCCAGGAAGTAGGTGCGGGACTGCGGGTTGCGGACCTTGGTCAGCAGGATGTCGAGGTCTACGAAGCTGGAATCCACGGGGTTGCACCGGATTGGAGATGGAAGGCCGATCCTAGCCCATGCGCCTCGCGGCACGTAAGCCGGTCCGCTCGATGACCTGTAGGAGAGCGAACGCGCTCGCTTCTCGGAGGTCGTCATGCGGAAGGGGCGCCAGGCTAGGGGCCGAGCCGATGGCGCGATAAGAAAACGAACAGGATCGCTTCGCGTCTGGCTTCGGCGGTCGCCTGCGGCGCCCTTGGTCGCCGCCCCAGGCCGCGTCGGCGAAGCAGCGCCTCACGCCCGCTGCCGCCCCGAGCGTCAAGCAGGCTCGTGGAAAAGCAATCTGGCTGGAGCGGGCAAGGCCGGGGGAGGGGGCGCCTGGAGTTCAGTCCCGGGACGCACCGCCGCGAGGACAAGGCGCTCCAGGCATTCGATCGCCTCCCGCTTCTCCTCGAGATAGTCGTGCTGGACATAGACCGACATGGTTAAGGACGATCCCCCGCCCAGCTCGTTCGCGTGGTTGAGCAGCTTGGACAGAATGAAAGGGCTGACCCTGGCCCGTGCGAGCCGGGTCGCTCCGCTTCGGCGCAGGTCGTGGACCGTGATGTCTGGAATATCGATCGCGGCCCTGATGTCGCGCATGGCGTGGCTGATCGCCGAGGGGTGAATTGCGCCTGGAACTTCGCCGCGACCCACGAAGACAAACGGCGACGGCTCCTCGCCGTCCGCTGGCTTCGGCCGGAGAACCAGGGCTTCCTTGATCAGGACGATCGCGAACTCGCCCAAAGGAACGACGGTGGTGCGCCCGGCCTTGGTGCGGGCGGCCGGGATCGTCCATGTGCGTTCGGCGAAATCGAGTTCGGCGACGCGCATCTCAGCGATCTCCGCGCGCCGCTGGAGCAGGAGCGCGGCTAACTGGATCGCAATTCGGATCGGACGCCCCACCATCAGCGCCTCGTCCTTGCCTTTCGGCAACGGGCGCCGGTACCCGGTCGTGTCTTCGAGCGCCCGCCAGAGCGCACGTAGCTCGACGTCATTGAGAACGCGCGTGCGGGGAGTCTCCTCGGCGAGATCGTCGAGCTGCTGTGCGGGGTTCTTGAGCACGCGGTCTTCGTAGATCCCCCAGGCGAAGATCTGGCTGATCAGGCTTCGGGCGCGGTTGGATGTGACACCCTTGCCTTCCTGTAGGATCTCCCGAAGACGTTTGCGGACGACGTCCTTGGTCACCGCTTCGATGCGCAGGGTCGCGATCGGACGCAGGTGTTTCCGGTAGAGGTTTCGTTCGGACAGAATGGTGGGCGCGCGCTTGCGCTTTTTACTGGGGCGGTACTCTCCGCTCTCGGTGGCCTTGAAGTAGCCCTCGGCCATGTCGTCGAACGTCCTCAGCGGTTGAGCCTTGGCTTCGGCCTTGACGACCTGCATTTCGGTCGCTGGATCGCGGCCGGCGTCGATTTCAGTCTGAAGTTTCCTCGCCTTCGCGCGGGCCCCCGCGACCGTGAGCGCGGCGGGATCGCCCAGCGCATGGTCCGGCGGAACGTAGCGACCAAGCCGAACTCTCGGCTGAGTTCCATCCAGGCGCCGATATCGAAACCCCCAGACTTTCGAGTGTCCCGATACGCGCAAATAAAGACCCTTCAAGTCCGCGTCCCAGAGCTCGAGACGATGCTCGTCCGTCGGCTTGAGCGCGGCGACGCTCCGGTCTGTCAGTCGTGTCGCGCCCATCTGAATCCTCGTTTGAAGCGCCCCGATTTTGGGGAGCAAATGGGGAGCAAATTGCAGCAACTCGAAGCATAGCGATGACGAAGGGTGAATTCAAAAACTTTCTAGAAACAGTGGATTAGCACAGTCCTGAACAGTCCTGAAAAGGCATTGGAGGCCGCTGGGGGTCAAGGGGTCGCAGGTTCGAATCCTGTCGCTCCGACCATCGACACAGGTCGATGACGGGTTTAGGGGCCGCCTTCGGGCGGCCCCTTTTCCTTTTGCGCCCACGCGGGTCTTTTTCGGCCGCCTTCGGCTTGAACCCGGTTCTCGGCTCATTATGATGAACGGCAGAGATCAGGTCGCCTCCCCGCGACCAGGCCGGCGCCTGTGATGTTCGGGTGAATCCGGTCCGACGCCCGTCGATAACCTGGCGTCACGACAGCTTCATTCGATGATCGGAGGCCGCCGTGGCGCGTAAACCTACCCTAGATTTCTTGAAGACCGAGGCCGCGTCCGGCTCGGCCCTGGCCCTCGCGGCGGTCGCCGCCCTGCTGGTGGCGAACTCGCCCTGGAGCGCCGACTATTTCGCCTGGCTGAAGAGCTATCACGTGCTCCAGATCGGGCCGATCCGTCTGGAGGAAACGATCTCCGACTGGATCAAGGAAGGCTTGATGGCGATCTTCTTCCTCGTCGTGGGGTTGGAGATCAAATATGAGATCGTTCGCGGCGAATTGAGCGACCCCAGGAAGCTGGCGACGCCGGTCTTGGCGGCCTTGGGCGGGATGGCCGGGCCTGCGGCGGTCTATCTGTTCCTGTCCATGACGATGGGGGCGCCGCACGCGGGCTGGCCGATCCCCCTGGCGACGGACATCGCCTTCGCCCTGGCGATCTTCGGCTTCGTCGGCAAGGGGCTGCCCTCGTCGCTCCGCGTCTTCCTTTTGACCCTTGCGATAGTCGATGATCTGGGCGCGATCGCCCTGATCGCCCTGCTGTTCAGCGAGGGCGCCAACTGGACGCCGCTGTTCTGGGCCTTGGGTCTGCTGGCGGCCTTCGGCCTGATCGCCCACAGGATCCGCGTGCCGACCCCCTTCTGGGTGCTTGGCTTTTCGGCGGTCTGGTATCTGACGGTTCTGTCCGGTCTTTCGACCTCGCTCACGGCTGTGGCCTTTGCGATGATCGTTCCGATCCAGGCGCGCAAGGAAGACCGCCAAAGCCCGCTGAAGGAGGCGATGCACGACCTCCATCCCTGGAACGCCTTCCTGGTCCTGCCGCTGTTCGCCTTCGCCAAGGCCGGCGTCTCTTTCGCCGGCCTGTCGCTGGAACAGGCCTTCGCCCCCCTGGTCGTGGCGATCGCCCTGGGTCTGTTTTTCGGCAAGCAGATCGGCGTCTTCGGCGCCGCCTGGCTGGCCTCGGCCCTGCGGATCGGCGCGCGTCCGACCGACGCCAGCTGGCTTCAGGTCTATGGGGTCTCTCTGCTGTGCGGGGTCGGCTTCACCATGAGCCTGTTCATCGGCGTCCTGGCCTTTCCGGGCGCGGTGGACTCCCCTGAGCAGATCGAGGTCAAGCTGGGCGTGATCGGGGGGTCGATCATTTCGGCGATCGGCGCGGCCGTGGTCTTGGCTCTGGCTGGGCGCCGGCCTCGCCGCGATCCGGCGGCCGCAAAGCCGCAGGTGAAGCCGCTCGCAGGTTCCTCGACCTGAAGAGAACGCGAACAGCAGGGCGCGGCTGAGCAGGCTCAGCCGCGCTCCGCCCATCTGAGCAGGGGGATGATCGGCAGTCCCCAAGCCGTGCCTCCGATCCCGAAAAACAGGAAGTCGATCCAAGGCGAGGGCGGTAAAGGGCCGCGCAGGGCGATGAGGCCCCACACCCAGAAGACCAGAAAGGCCAGGACGCCGACGGCGGCGATGAACCGACGCGCCCGCGGCGGCATCAGCGCTTGTTCCTGAACAGGAAGAAGGTCGCCAGACAGACGACCGACCCTGTCAGGGCCCAAGGGACCCAGACCCAGCTGTCCAGGGTGCTGACCGCAAACACCCGCACGGCGAGGAACCAGCCGCAGGCCAGGCCGACGCCCGAGACCAGGCTGGCGCCGCCGAAGCCCCGCCGTCCGGTCAGCAGGTCGGCGATCCAGGCCAGAAGCAGGCCGCCCAGAAGGGCGGCGCCGATGTCGGCGTATTGCAACACGCATCTTCTCCCTGTCAGCCCCATCGGGGAGGACGTCATGATCTCAATCCGACTCGATCTTGCGGCCTTGGCGGGGCATACCGCCTCGGTCGCGATTTGGTCACGGTCGAAGGCGACACCATATCCGGGTCAGTGTCGGGCGTCGAATGAACCGTTTCGGAAATCCAGATCGTAACCGCGCCGTGGCCGTGTGGCTGTTCGCCACGGCGGCTTTGGTCTTTCTGATGGTGGTGGTGGGCGGGGTCACGCGCCTGACCGGCTCGGGTCTGTCGATCACGGAGTGGAAGCCGATCATGGGGGCCATCCCCCCGTTGAACGACGCCCAGTGGGCCGAGGCGTTCGAGAAGTACAAGCAGATTCCCCAGTATGCCCAGGTCAACGCCGGCATGAGCCTGGCCGAGTTTCAGGGCATCTTCTGGTGGGAATGGGTGCATCGGCTGCTGGGGCGGGTGATCGGACTGGTGTTCGCTCTTCCGCTTGTGGTGTTTCTGCTGTGCCGCATCGCGCCCGCCCGCTCGATTTTTCGTCAGTGGGCCGTGCCGGATCGACTGATCTGGCGCTGCGTCCTGCTGCTGGGTCTTGGCGGTCTGCAAGGGCTGATCGGCTGGTGGATGGTCTCAAGCGGTCTGTCCGAGCGGGTCAGTGTCGCGCCCGAACGTCTGGCGACCCATCTGGGTCTGGCCTTGATCCTGTTCGCCGCCCTGATCTGGACCGGATTGGAGGCCTGGAACGGTCAGGACCACGGACGCCCTCCGGCCGGCTGGGCGCGCGGCGCGGGTTTCCTGCTGGGTCTGGTGTTCCTGCAATGCCTGCTGGGCGCCCTGGTGGCGGGCGGGCACGCCGGGCTCGTCTATACCGACTGGCCCCTGATGAACGGTTCCGTCCTGCCGCCTGCGGACTGGAGCCTGGGCGCCGTCGCCTTCTTGCACGATCAGGCCCTGACCCAGTTCAACCACCGTCTGGTCGCCTATGGTCTGCTGATCGCCGTCAGCATCTACGCCTTTCAGGCCTGGCGCTGGCGGGTGGCCGAGGGCATGGGGCTGGCGGCCTTCGTTTTGGCCGGGGTGGTCTGGGGCCAGGCGGTCCTGGGGATCGCCACCCTGATCCACGCGGTTCCTCTGTGGCTCGGCGTCCTGCACCAGGCCGGGGCCGCCGTCGTCTTGGCGGCGGCGACGATGAACCTCTGGCTGGTGTTGCGGGCTCAGCCCCGGATCTTCATGTCCGGACCGAGGACCATGGTCCGGTGATCGCCACGGTCAGGCCGGGATACTGAATATTGACGAACAGGGTCCGGCCGTCGGGGGCGAAGACCGCCCCGGCGAACTCAGAGTTCCCCTGAAACACGTTGCGCCCCAGGGTGTAGAGCTTGCCCTCGGGCGTGACCCCCTTCAGGTGGTTTTTGACCTCTGTCGAATAGTTGTCTTCGCAGACGATCAGATGGCCCCAGGGCGCGATGGTGATGTTGTCGCCCATGTTCAGCGTTTTCAGGTCCGTGCTCTCGACGAACAACTGCACGCGCCCGGGCCGCCGGCTTTCGCCGGGCCGCCCTTCCTCCGGCGAGGGGACATAGCGCAGAATCTGGCCCCGTTGGATCGGCCCGCCCGAGGTGGCGGTCAGATACAGTTCATTGTCGCCCCACCAGATGCCTTCGGCGCGGGCCACCAGGGCGGCGCCTTCGGCATGGCCGCGCAGCCGCAGATCGCCCTTGGGGCTCTCGACCTCGTGCATGTCGATCCACTCCACCTCGCGCCAGTCGCCGACGGACCAGATCCGGTCCTTGTGGTTCGAGGTGTCGGCCCCGTTGTGCCCGCGCAGGACCATGGCCTGCAGCCGACCGCCCTTGGCCAGTTCGCCCGGGGCATCGGGGAGGAAGCGATAGAAGAGGCCGTCTCCCTGATCCTCGGTGAGATAGAGGATGCCGGTGCGGGGATCCACGCAGACGGCTTCATGTTCGAAGCGCCCCATGGCCTTCAACGGAATCGGATCGACCAGGCCTTCGGCGCGCGCGGGTACCTCAAAGACATAGCCGTGGTCCTTGGTTACGTCCGAGTCGGCCGGCAGTTCGCTGGTCTCCTCGCAGCTGAGCCATGAGCCCCAGGGCGTCTGGCCGCCGCAGCAGTTGGTGCTGGTGCCGGCCAGGCTGAGGTGCTGGCGCTCGGTGCGGCCGGTCGCCAGGTCGTAAATGACGGTGGTCGTGCCGCCGGGCAGGGGACGGCCGTCCTTATAGGTGTCATAGGCGCTGTTCGCGTCCAGCCGACCGATCCGTTCCTGATTATAGCCGCCTGGGCCCCAGTTGCGGTGGCTGGCCGAAGAGCCCTTCAGTTCGTGATTGCGGACCAGGGCGACGCGGCTGTCGTCCAGGGCGAAACACCCCATGCCGTCGAACTGTCCAGGAACCAGCAGGCCGTCGGCCATGGTCTCTCCGCCCTGGGAGACGATGCGGTAGGAAAAGCCTTCGGGCAGGTCCAGCACCCCGTTGGGGTCGCGCTTGAGCGGGCCATAGCCGACGACCTCGTTGAGATAGGTTTCCTCTTCGGCGGCGTGGACATTGCGGGCCAGGCCGGAAAAGGCCAGAGCGGCGCTGGAGGCGATCAGACTGCGACGATGAAGGATCATGGGGAGGGCTCCGAGGGACGGCCTCCGATGACTCCGAATGATCATGGTTTGATGACGACGACTGTTATTTCATAACAAAAGAACGCAGTTGGTCCGGGTATTTTAATACCGTACTAAAAAGACGTTTGTTTACATAAGGATGACGCAATCTGGATGTCCTCGTTTGGATTGACGCCGTCGCCGCCCTCCTGTATCAGCGCGCCTTCATTCGGTTCCCTCGGGGCCGAACCCGATTTTCGTCTCCAGGAATCCTCTCAATGCTGAAGAGCACCACGGCTTCGTTGAAGCCGGCCGAGGTCGAGAAGAAGTGGATCCACATCGACGCCGAAGGCGTCGTGGTGGGCCGCCTCGCGACCTTCATCGCCAACCGTCTGCGCGGCAAGCACCGCGGCGACTACACCCCCCACGTCGATTGCGGCGACTATGTCGTCGTCACCAACGTGGACAAGGTCGTGTTCACGGGCAAGAAGAACACCGACAAGATCTACTACCGCCACACCGGCCACCCCGGCGGCGTCAAGTCGACCACGCCTGAGAAGGTGCTGGGCGGCCGCTTCCCCGAGCGCGTCCTGGAGAAGGCCGTCGAGCGGATGCTGCCCAAGGAAAGCCCCCTGGCCCGCAAGCAGATGACGCACCTGCGTCTGTTCGCCGGCAGCCAGCATGACCACGAAGCCCAGCAACCGGAAACGATCGACTTCAAGTCGGCGTCGCCCAAGAACACCCGGAGCGTCTGAGCATGACCGACGTGACCAACGAAACCGCGACCGGCTTCGACGCCCTGAAGGGCCTGACCGTCTCGGCCGAGAACGACGCCCCCGTCTATGTCCAGAAGCTGGACGCCCAGGGCCGCGCCTATTCGACCGGCAAGCGCAAGAACGCCATCGCCCGCGTCTGGGTGAAGCCCGGCACCGGCAAGATCACCATCAACGGCAAGGACCAGGAGCAGTATTTCGCCCGTCCCGTGCTGCGCATGATGATCGCCCAGCCGCTGACCGTGTCGGACCGCGCCACCCAGTATGACGTGATCTGCACCGTCGAAGGTTCGGGCCTGTCCGGCCAGGCCGGCGCCATCCGCCACGGCCTGTCGCACGCCCTGACGCATTTCGAACCGGAACTGCGCAAGGTTCTGAAGCCGCACGGCTTCCTGACCCGCGACAGCCGCGTCGTCGAACGCAAGAAGTACGGCCGCGCCAAGGCTCGCCGCAGCTTCCAGTTCTCGAAGCGCTGATCGCATTCATGCGGTTTGGATTTGGGGCGCTTCGGGGAGACCCGGAGCGCCCTTTTTCTTGTCTCTCTTCTCCCGCATGGGGGAAGGGTCAGGAGTAGCCTATGACCCACACTGTCTTCATCGACGGCGAAGCCGGCACCACGGGCCTGGAGATCCGTGAGCGGCTGGAAGCCCGCACCGATCTGGAACTCATCCTGCTGGGCGACCGTCGGCGCGACGTCGAGGCGCGGCGCGAGGCGCTGAACAGCGCCGACGCCGTGATCCTGTGCCTGCCGGACGATGCGGCGCGCGAGGCCGTGGCCATGGTGGAGAACCCGACGGTCAAAGTGATCGACGCCTCGACCGCCTATCGGGTCGCGCCGGGCTGGGCCTATGGCTTCCCCGAGATGGATGCGGGCCAGCGTGATCTGATCGCCCGGTCCCAATTCGTGTCCAACCCCGGCTGCTATCCGACCGGCTTCATCGGCCTGATGCGGCCGCTGGTGAAGGCGGGCCTGGTCCCGTCCGGCCATCCGGTCACGGTCAATGCGGTCTCGGGCTATTCCGGCGGCGGCAAGGCCATGATCGCCGAGTTTGAAGCCCAGGGCGCGGCGACCGCCTATCGCGCCTATGGTCTGTCGTTGAAGCACAAACATGTGCCGGAGATGACGAAACACGCGGGCCTGTCGCGCGACGTCCTCTTCACCCCCGCCGTCGGCGCCTATCGTCAGGGCATGCTGGTCGAGGTTCCGCTGCATCTGTCCGGCCTGCCGGAAACGCCGTCGGTCGAGCGAATTCACGGGGCCCTTCTGGAGGCCTATGACGGCCAGAGGTTCGTCGAGGTCGTCGATCTGGATGAGACGGAGGCCATGGCCGGGCTGGAGCCCGAGGGCCTGAACGGAACCAACCGCCTGCGCCTGCATGTCTTCGGACACCGCTCCGGCGAACAGGTCCGGCTGGTCGCCCTCCTGGACAATCTGGGCAAGGGCGCGTCCGGAGCGGCGGTGCAGAATCTGAACATCATGCTGGGACTGGATGAGGCGACCGGGCTGAGCTGAGGCTCGAGGCAGGGTGAGAAACCTTTTCGGCCCGCCGTCGTACTGGGGGCATGACCCTGCCCGTGCTTCTCCATCGTCGCGGCCTTTTGACCGGCGCCGTCGCCCTGGCCGCCTGTTCGCCCGAGCCCGCGGCGGGCGGCGAGGCCCAGTACGCCGCCTCGCCCTATCGCAGACTCTCTGACGAGGAATGGCGCAGGCGGCTGGGCGACGCCGCCTGGCGGGTTCTGCGGCGCGAGGCGACCGAACGCCCCTTCACCAGTTCCCTGAACGATGAGCATCGACGGGGAACCTTCGTCTGCAGAGGGTGCGACCTGCCTCTGTTCCGATCGAACTGGAAGTTCGATTCCGGCACCGGCTGGCCCAGCTTCTACCAAGTCCTGCCGGCCAATATCGGCCGCAAGCGGGACTTCGCGATCGGCATTCCCCGCACCGAATACCATTGCGCCCGCTGCCTGGGGCATCAGGGCCACGTCTTCAACGACGGTCCCCGCCCGACCGGCCTGCGCTACTGCAACAACGGCGCGGCCCTGAAGTTCATGCCCGCCTAGATGCGATTGGCCCGGATCGCGGAATCGACCGTCACGCCGAACCAGACCGAGGCGATCAGGATCAGGAGGCCATAATCGTGACCCGGCAGAAAGACCGGCGCGGCGGCGGCGAAGATCAACAACAAGGGAAACAGGCCGGCCCAGACGGCGGAGGCCGCCGAAGCCGGATGGATCATCGGCTGGGGCGCGGGGCGTTTGAGAAGCCGGTTCATCCCGCCGTTGAAGGCCACGAACAGGGCCGAACAGACGACGGCGGTGATCAGATATTTCACCGCCTGGCCCGGCGCGCCGAACGCCGTCGCCGTCATGATCAAGAGCGCCAGGGCGACGCCGGTGCTGAAGGCCAGCAGGAGGTTGGGTTCCAGACGGCTCAAGACTTCACCTTCACATAGGCGCCGGGCGCGGGTTCAAGCGGGGGCAGGGGGCCGGCCGACGGATCGCGCGCCGCGACGGGCTCGCCGGAACGCGCCCGCAACCAAGCCGCCCAGTGGTCCCACCAGCTGCCGGGCGCCTCCGCCGCGCCCGCCTGCCATTCGGCCAGGGTGTCGGGCAGTTCGGCGTTGGTCCAGTGCTGATATTTTTTCGCCGTCGGCGGATTGATGACCCCCGCGATATGGCCCGAGCCGGCCAGGGTGAAGGTGACGTCCTTGCCGCCGAACAGTTTGGCGGACCGATAGACCGAGTTCATGGGGGCGATGTGGTCCTCTCGGCTGGCCTGGAAATAGAGGGGGATCGTCACCTTGGACAGGTCCGCCGTCAGCCCGCCGATCTTGAACGCCCCCTGGGCCAGGGCGTTGGCCCCGTACATCTGGCGCAGATAGGCCAGGTGCAGGGCCTTGGGCATCCGGGTCTGGTCGGCGTTCCAGAACAGCAGGTCGAAGGCCGGCGGATCCTTGCCCAACAGATAATTGCTGACGAAGAAGGACCAGATCAGGTCATTGGACCGCAGGGCGTTGAAGGTGTCGGCCATGGCCGCGCCCGGCAGGACGCCGCCGGCGGCGTCCATCTGGCGCTCGATCTCGGCGATCCAGTGGTCGTCGGTGAACAGCAGGAGGTCGCCGGCCTCGGCGAAATCGTGCTGGGCGGCGAAGAAGGTGGCTGCGGCGATCCGCTGATCGTCCCTGGCCGCCATATGGGCCAGGGCTGCGCCCAACAGTGTGCCGCCGATGCAATAGCCGACGGCGTTGAGCCGATCGGTCCCGGCCTGCTCCAGCGTCTTTTCGACGGCGCGGTAGACGCCCTTGTCCAGATAGTCGTCAAATCCATAGCCCGCCTTGTCGCGATCCGGATTGACCCAGGAACAGACGAAGACGGTGAAACCCTGGCTGGACAGCCAACGGATCAGGGAATTGCCCGGCTGAAGGTCGAGGATGTAGAATTTGTTGATCCAGGGCGGAAAGATCAGCAGCGGAATCCGGTGCTGGGTCTCGGTCGCTGGGGCGTACTGGATCAGCTCGAACAGATCGTCGCGCCAGACCACCTGCCCCGGCGCGGTGGCGACGTTCTGACCGACGACGAACTTGCCGTAGTCCGCCTGGCTGATCCGCAGCGATCCGGCGCCCCGTTCCAGATCGGCGGCGAAGTTCTGCATGCCCTTGACCAGCGATTCGCCGCTCGTCTCCGCCAGGGCCTTCAGGGCGACGGGATTGGACGCCAGGAAGTTCGACGGCGAAAAGGCGTCCGTCAGCAGACGGGTGAAGAACTGGGCGCGCCGCTTCACCGCCGGATCGACGTCCTCGACCCCCGCGATCAGGCCGTTCATCCAGTCGGACGTCAGCAGATAGGAGCGGCGCATCAGGTCGAACATCGGGTTCTCGGACCATTCCGGATCCTTGAACCGCTTGTCGGCGGGGGCGGGCTTCGCCGGTTCGCCGGCCGCCTGACGCGCCGTATCGGCCCACAGGTCCATGTAGCGGCCGAACAGATCGGCCTGGGCCTGAAACAGCTTTTCGGGGCGCGCCGCCAGACCGCCCATGATCGACGTCAGGGCGGGCGCGATGTTGAAGGGGTCGGGCGACAAGGCCGCCGGACGGTCGGCCTGCGACAGGGCGGCTTCGGCCAAGGCGCCCTGCGCCATCATCGCCGCCTTGGCCAGGTTCATCGACAGAGTCTCGATCAACTGGGCCTGGTCGGCGCCGAAGGGCGGGGCGACGTCCTCGGTTTCGGGCGGCCTCGTATCCGCCGGAGCGGGCTTGGGACCGCGCTTAGCGGCGGAGGCCGCAGCCTCCGATGCGTCGGCCTTCGCGGCCTTCGCTGCCTTGGGGGCCGTCTTGGCTTTTGAAGGGCGGGGCTTGGCCGAGGTCGGGCGTCCCGCCTTTCGCGGGCTCTTGGCGGTCGGCTCGGCGCGGGGCGCGCCCGGCTTGGGCGGGCTGTCTTCGGGAGCGCGGGCCATTGGTTTCCTCCACCTTCTTGTTCGCGTCACGCCGGTTCGAACCCGCGCCCTTCCGCAGAGGACGATGATGGCATAAGACGAACCTCGAAATGAACGCGCACTTATCTAAAATGAAGCCGGCGGGCCGAAAATGAGGCGAGCCGCCTCCGTCGTTTGTCTGACGGGTCTCATCGCAGCCTCGGGCGGTTGTGCGCGGTCGCTGGGTCTGGACACCGATCCCGCCTCGCCGATCGCGCCGCGCGTCCAGGCTCTGGTCGACGCCAATCGAGACTATCCGCGCTGGCGTGATTTCCCCGCCGCCCCGACCGATCTGCCGCAGGTCGCTGAGGTCGGGCGATCAATCGATCGGCTCCAGGCCGAGGGCTCGACCCTTGCGCAGGAGGCGGCGCGAATCGAATGGACGATGACCGACGCCGAGGCTGAAGCCGCAGCTGTCCGCGCCCAGGTGGGGGCTGTCCCCGTATCGCCGGACGCGGCCCGCACCCAGGCGGATATCGAGGCCTTCGCTCAGGAACTGAGAGATCGCGCCAAGGCGCCGCCGCCCGTCGATCGCCGACCGATCCCATGAGGCGGTCGCCGGGGCGGAAGAATCCCCGGATGATGCGATGATGGCGGACGACGGCGGCTTCAAGATCGACAGCGGTTTTCTGGGCGTGTCCCAGTCCCTGTCCGGGCGGGCTTGGCGACAACGCCCGGCGGACCCGGCCCTGATTCGCGCCCATCGTCAGGGGCTCGGTCTCGAGGAGCCCGTGGCGCGGGCGCTGGCGGCGCGCGGCGTGGGCGCCGATCAGGGCGCGGATTTTCTGACCCCGACCCTGCGGGCCCTTTTTCCCGATCCGTCCAGCTTCATGGATATGGACAGGGCGGCCGAGGCGATCGTCGATGCACTGCTGGCCAAGGCTCGGGTGCATGTCTTCGCCGACTATGACGTGGACGGCGCGTCGAGCGCGGCCTTGCTGGTGCGCTGGTTCCGGGCCATGGGCGCCGACCTGCCTCTGTACGTTCCTGATCGCCTGACCGAAGGTTACGGCCCGTCGGCGCGCGCCTTCGATAGGCTGAAGGCGGCCGGGGCCGATCTGGTCGTGACGGTGGACTGCGGCGCCGCCGCGAACGAAGCCCTGGCCCATGCCGCCGCCATCGACCTGAAGGTGGTGGTGATCGACCACCATCTGATGCGGTCGGAGCCGCCGCAGGCCCTGGCGGTGGTTAATCCCAATCGACCCGGCTGCAACTCAGGTCAGGGCAATCTGGCGGCGGCCGGGGTGGTCTTCGTGCTGTTGGCCGCCTTGAACCGCGAGGCGCGGCGGCGAGGCCTGTTCGCCGACCGGCCTGAGCCGGACCTGCGGCAGTGGTTGGACCTCGCCGCCCTGGGGGCCATCTGCGACGTCACCGGCCTGACCGGGTTCAACCGCGCCCTGACCAGTCTGGGCCTGAAGGTGATGAGCGGCTGGAGAAATCCCGGTCTGCGCGCGCTTCTGGCCGCTGCGGGCGCGGAACAGGGCGCGGCCAAGAGCCATCACGCCGGCTTTATCCTGGGGCCGCGCATCAATGCAGGCGGTCGGATCGGGCGCGCGGACCTGGGGGCCCGGTTGTTGTCGACGGATGATCCGGCCGAGGCCCAGCAATTGGCGCAGGAGCTGGACGCCCTGAACCTGTCTCGGCGCGACGTCGAGCGCGCTGTGACCGACGCCGCCGTGCGCAAGGTGGAGGCGACCGGGGCGCACGTCGATGATACGCCCGTGATCGTGGTCGCCGGTGAAGACTGGCATCCCGGCGTGGTCGGCATTGTGGCGGGGCGTCTGAGGGAGCGCTGGCGCAAGCCCGTGATCGTCGTCGGATTGGATCCGGTGACGGGACTGGGCAAGGGGTCGGGCCGGTCCCAGCCCGGCATGAACCTGGGCCGGGCGGTCCAGGCGGCTTGGGAAGCAGGGCTGCTGCTGGCCGGCGGCGGCCACGCCATGGCGGCCGGGTTGACGCTCGAGGGCGGCCGACTGGCCGAACTGACCGCCTTTCTGGCGGAGCGGCTGTCCGGCGAACGGGAAGACGCCGTGGCGATGGATGTGCTGGAGATCGACGCCCTGATTGATCCGGCCGCCGCTCGCCGCGATCTGTTCGATTCGTTCGAACGTCTGGCGCCGTTCGGCCCGGCCAATCCCGAACCCGTCTTCGCTCTGGGCGGGGTCCAGGCCCGCGAGGCGGTGCAGATGAGCGGCGGTCATGTGCGCTGTCGTCTGGTCGGCCCTGACGGGGCGTCCGTCCGCGCGGTGGCTTGGCGTTGCGCCGATCTGCCGATCGGCCGGGCCCTGCTGTCGGGCCAGGGGGGGCTGAATGTCGTCGGTCGTCTGAAGGCGGACGACTGGAACGGCCGGCGCGGCGTTCAGTTCGAGATCGAAGACGTGGCCGATCCCCGTCGCCTATGACGGTCGCCGCTTCGGGACCAGGCTGCTGAAAAACTCGAAATCCGCGCTTGCACCCTTTTGAGGGCGCGGCTATATCGCCGGCTCTCCCGCGCAGCGGTCCCTTCGTCTATCGGTTAGGACGTCAGGTTTTCAACCTGAAAAGAGGGGTTCGATTCCCCTAGGGACTGCCACGCGGTGAAGTTAAGGCTCTGGCCTCCGGCCGCCTCACCTACAGAAATCCTCGCCAATTCAATCGTTGAGCGGTGCGCCGGATCGGTGTCGTTCGTGCGACACAACCGAGGCGTTTCTGCTGACCTGAGGCAATATTCCCACCCCCTGCGGCCAGATTCCGCTTTCCAAAGATTCGCGGAACAGTGTTAAACGGAATCCAAGGGTCCGTAGAGGAGCGGACGGGGGTATTAGGTTGACTGATTACCACGGGATGGAAACGGCGGAGACCGTTCGTGTCGTCGGTCGCGTCAAATGGTTCGATCCGACGAAGGGCTATGGCTTCATCGTTCCGGACGATCCGACTTTGACCGATCTGCGGGACGTGCTGCTGCACATCAGCAGCCTGAGAGACAAGGGGCGCGACCACGCGGAAGAGGGCGCGCCCATCGTGTGCGACTGCGTGCGGCGCGCCAAGGGCTGGCAGGCCGTCCAGGTTCACGACCTGGGCGTCGGCGACGTCGGGGCGGTGGCGAGACGCCCCGGGACCGAGGCCGACAAGCCGGCGCCGCCGCTTGACCCCGGTGCGACGCTGGAGCCCGCCGTGGTCAAATGGTTCAATCGCACCAAGGGCTACGGATTCGTCGTGCGTGATCGCGAACCCGGCGATATCTTCGTCCATATAGAGACGCTGCGCCGTTGTGGACTGGACGATCTGGTTCCCGGCGACGCGGTTCAGGTGCGGTTCGCCAGCGGCCCCAAGGGGCTGGTGGTGGCGGAAATCAGAACGGGCGGCTGAAGGCCGCCCCGGAGGGCGGATGGTCGATCTGGTGCGACGTGTGTTTTCAGCCGGCTTGATGGCGCTGGCGCTGGCTGGGTGCGCCGCCAAGGCGCCGGTGGGCGTCAACGGCGAGCCGATGCAGCGGCTGGCGGTCGTCACCGCCTCGGGCGAACACGCCTTTTGGGTTGAGATCGCGGACGATGAGCCCGAACGGCAGCGCGGACTGATGTTCCGTCCCCCGTTGGCGGACGATCAGGGCATGCTGTTCCAATGGCCCGGAGAGCCGCCGCGCGAACAGAGCTTCTGGATGCGCAATACCCCCAGTTCACTGGACATTCTCTATATAGATCCGAGGGGGCGAATCGTCTCCATCGCCTCGCACGCCACGCCCTTTTCCGAGACGCCGATCCCCTCGAACGGCGCCGCCAACGGGGTTCTGGAACTGCGCGCGGGCCGGGCCTCTGAGATCGGCGCCAAGCCCGGCGACAAGGTTTTGCACCCTTATTTCAAGCCATGATTTGCGGATTGCGCGCTGAAGTGCCAATAGAGCGCTCCGTTCGGTCCGGGGTGTAGCGCAGCCTGGTAGCGCATCTGGTTTGGGACCAGAGGGTCGGAGGTTCGAATCCTCTCGCCCCGACCAAGGAACGGCCGCTGGATTCCGTGTCCGGCGCGCGTTATGGCAGGTCCACAGGACCTGACGATCACTAGGGATTTCGCCATGCTCGCCCGCATCTACCGCCCGGCCAAGACCGCTATGCAGTCCGGCAAGGCCAAGAGCCGCGACTGGCGCCTGGAGTTCGAACCGGCCTCGGCCCGCACGATCGACCCGCTGATGGGCTGGACGGGCAGCTCCGACATGAACGGCCAGGTGCGTCTGACCTTCGATTCGAAGGAAGAGGCCGTCGCCTATGCCGAACGTCACGGCATTCCGTTCCGGCTGCACGAGCCGCACGAGGCGCCGACGATCATCAAGGCCTATGCCGACAACTTCGCAACCAACCGCAAACAGCCCTGGACGCACTGACGTCGGGCCTTTGCCGAGCGCCCTTAGCTCAACCGGATAGAGCACCCGCCTTCTAAGCGGACGGTTGTAGGTTCGAGTCCTACAGGGCGCGCCATTCTCCGGCGGCGGCGATCAGAGCTTTCTCGATGACAGACCCCGCTTTCGCCTCTCCTCAGATTCGAGTCGCCGCCCTGTATCGGTTTGCGCCGATAGGGGAGAACGAGCTTGTCCTGGTGCGGGATCGGCTTCAGGCGGTCTGCGACGCGTGCGGCGTCAAGGGCACGCTTCTGGTCGCGACCGAGGGGCTGAACGGCACAATCGCCGGGCCGGAGGCGGGGATTGAGACGGTGCTGGGTGAGATCCGCGCCTTGCCGGGGTTCGCCGATCTGGACGTCAAATACGCCTGGACGGGGGAGGCGCCCTTCCTCCGGATGAAGGTCCGCATCAAACGCGAGATCGTGACCATGGGTCAGCCCGATCTCGACCCCGCGCGCCAGGCGGGGGTCTATGTGGCGCCTCAGGACTGGAACGCCCTGATCGCTGATCCGACCACCTTGGTCATCGACACCCGCAATGACTATGAGGGCGAGATCGGCGCTTTCGAGGGGGCGGTGCAGCCGAACACCCGCAGCTTCCGCGACTTTCCCGACTGGTTCCGCACGGAAGGCCGGGCGCTGCTGGACGAACGCAAGCCGCAGCGGGTCGCGATGTACTGCACCGGCGGCATTCGTTGCGAAAAGTCGACCGCCTTTCTGAAAGCGGAAGGGGTGGAGAACGTCCACCATCTGGAAGGCGGCGTCCTGCGCTATCTGGAAGAGGTCGATCCCGCCGACAGCCTGTGGCGGGGCGACTGTTTCGTTTTTGACGAGCGGGTGTCAGTCGGACATGGTCTGGTCCGGGGCGAGCACACGCTTTGCCGGGGCTGCCGCATGCCTGTGGACGCGGCGGGGCGGGCCTCGCCCCATTTCATCGAAGGCGTCTGTTGCGACCGTTGCAGGGACACGCGCGACGACGCCCAGAGGCTGCGCTATGCGGAGCGGCAAAGACAGATCGAGCTGGCCCGAAGGCGAGGGCAGGTGCATCTGGGGCGAACGGATCCGGCCTGACGGGGCGCCGGCGGAAGCAGTGTCCGCTTTGTAGGTTAAATAAATAAAAACAATGTCATAAGCCACAATCTTGAATTGTTCCCACGTCTGTACCCACCTTTCGGATTGCCTCTGGATGAGTTCTAATCAGCCGGGGTCAGGCTGGATGACGCGGCGTGACTCAAAGGCGACGTTGGGCGCATACGCTTTTCGCAAGCGCCGAGTTCTGATCGTGAATCCGAGGCGCTACCAAACCACCACTCTTTCGTCTGGTGGTCGATCCAGAGCCGCGTCCGGCCCGACATGGAATGCGGCGTACCAGGCGTCGAGATTGCGGACGACGCCGTTGACGCGGTGGCGGGCCGGGGAGTGGTAGCTGTTCTGAGACTGACGCCTCAGGGCGTCTTCAGTTGGCTGTGTGCGCCAGAACTGCGCCCATCTCAGAAAGAAGCGCTGCTCTGCGGTGAAGCCGTCCAACCGGGCGTTCATTTCCATCCCGGTCTCCGCCGCATGCAGCCGGAGCGCATCAAGCGCCAGGGTCACCCCGACCAAATCTGCGAGGTTCTCGCCGAGAGATCGGCGCCCGTCCAGGTGAACGCCGGGTAGAGGTTCATAGCTATCGTATTGAGAGACCAGCCGTTCGGCCTTGGCGTCGAATGCGGCGCGACTGGTCGGCGACCGCCTTACCGCGAGTGCGAGGCAATCCCCATACGACGATTTGGCTTACGCTCTTCTCTGGCTCAGTAGACCGCACACCCAGTAATGATGGCGACTAAAAGGACGAGTCAGCCATGCGGAGCGCTATCGGTTGGCAGAGTTCTCCAAGCTGCAACATGCGCTCCAGACGCATTTTTCAGGGGACCGTCACGACGCTGAACATCGTCGAGGGGGCATAAGACTGCCGAGTTTTTCGCTTCTTGCGCGCGCGTCGCTGGGGCTTGCCTGACACGACAGGACCCGCCTTCTCGAGCTTGGCGGCCAGCGACGACTTGCTCGACGCGCCTAAGGAAGAAGCGTCAGCCCTGGAAACGTCAAGGTTCCCGAGGCGACGCAACTCACCCCAGACCCCGTGAAGCTGACGGTCGAAGTCGGATTGTCGAAGATTCCGGGCGACATGGAGGACATGCAGGTGGATCCTCCTGACACACTCCAGTTCAGGATCACCTGGCTGTTAATCCCCGACGGCAGGGTGGACGGCGTGGGGGCGACCAGACTTCCAAACCCATTCAGGGTCACCAGGAAGCAGTTCGGTCCCGTCAGGGTTGACGTGCCCAACCACGGCGCACCGCTCTGCATTCGCCAGCTCGATCGCACCGAGCAGGTGACCGGTCCTATGAAGGTTTGGAAGGTGACGGTCCCGGTCGCCGGCCCCGTCACCCCGGGGGGCGGCAGATAGAAGGTGCCCGCCTGAGCCTGTTCCGCCGAAACAAGGCTGATCATGGATGCGGCTGCGGCCGCCATGAGCGTAGTTCTCAGCATCGATACCTCCTCTACACGCGCTGATTGACAATCTACAATCGCGTAAATAGCGCGAGAGTCAATCCGAGGCTGAGGCGCTCGAGCTGGGCGCTCTCAATTGGGTGTCCATTCGGTCCTTGCCAAGGACGCTGAAGTTGCAGACTTCCGACCCTGCCTTGGAGCCCGGCAGACGCCGAATAGTCGAGCCGCGGGGGTGCGACGGGCGACACGCCAGGGGGCAGCTGCGCAAAGTCCCGGCGGCGGGCTCCAGCTAGCAGGCGAAATCTCGGCGCGAGGAGGTGATATGCCCCAAACAGTCGCCATTCCGCTTGCCAGTTCGCGCAGCGCGGGTGAAGGTGGCGTGGGAGAAATGTTTAATGCCTAATCTTCAAAGCTTTGCTGGGGTGGCCCATGAGGCGTTCGATCTGTCTGTGGGCGAGGCCACGATGCCGCTCACACTGGTGGAGGTTGCCCCTTTACCTGCCACTGGTCTGAACCCGCAGCCCTTCTCCCTGGTCTTCCGCGGGACTTCGGCGATCGTTCTGCCGCAGAAGATGTACAGCCTTAGCAATGCGACCTTGGGCAGGTTGTCGATCTTCCTAGTGCCGATCGGGCGCGATCCGGCGGGCGTGCTTTATCAAGCGGTCTTCAACTGATCGGCCAGATCATCCGGTCGTGGCTTGCGGACTCTTCGGCGGTCAAAACGAAGCCGAGGCGGCCGTAGAGGGCTGCGGCCCGTCGATTGGTTTTCAGGACATGGAGATCAAGCGCGTCGGCGCCGTGAGCGCGCGCTTCCGCCTGCACGATCCGCAGCAGGGCCCCGCCTAGGCCTCGGCCTTGTGCTTCGGGCAACAGGGCCAGATCGATCACGCGCCAGGTCGAGCTGGATCGATTCAGATAAAGCCGGCCGACGTCCACGCCTGCCTGCTCGATGATCCAGAAGTCCGTCGCCAACCGTTCGCCCACGAAATGGCGATGCTGGAGATCGAACTGACTGACGAGAAACGCCTCCGCCAGAACCGGCGGCCATCCGGCGGCGGCGACTTCTGATGAGCGGGTCGTTCCATAAAGCGCCCTGAGAAAGGGCAGATCGGCCTCGGCTGCGGGACGCAGTCTCAGTCTCAACCGCGACAGCCCGCGGCGCTCCAGCGGCTTGCCGGCCGCAGGAAACGGCGCGGGCGTCGTTTCAGTCAAAGTAGGGATAGTTTCCCGTAAGGGCGACGGCATAGGTCAGGCCGAGATAGGGCTGAAGGTTCTCGTGCGGCGCGCCCGACCCCGACAGGCCGATGGCGTTGGGGTTCATCATGGTTCCCGACGCGCCGACGGCGGCGAAGGCGTTGAAGCCTGAATTGCCCACAATGCCGATGGCTGACGCAGGCGTCGGCGCCGCCGTCAGCACAGAGGGGTCAGACGGCTCGAACTCGCTGATCGCATGGTTGTGCATGGGGGTTTCAGCCGCCGTCAGGGCGACGGTCGGAGCGCCGAAGGCCTGGCCCATAGGGCGACGGCTGTTGCCCGGCGATTGGCCGGCTCCGCAGGCTTGGCGGCTGGCCAGGTTAGGCAGACCGAAGGTGTTGACGCCGTCACCGCCGAACTGGATGCCGTACAATGAGAACAGCGCCGATTGCTGCCGGATGGGGACGAGCTGTCCGGCGGCGAGGGCCCAGCCGTACGGCGCAAACGGGAAGCCGAAAATCTGCACTTCGCCGATGAAGGGTTCAGACATTGAGAAGTCCTTGCGTTCTGATGGGGTCGAGCGAAGTTACGAGGGAGGGGAGGGGTAGTAGCCGAGGAGGGCGATGCAGTACTGAAGCGCCATGGTGGGGGCGGTGTTGTCGTGCGGTTGAGAGCCGCCGGCGACGCCGAGGGTGGTCTGGGGAAAGGCCACGGGGGCGCCGTCGCCGGGCTGCGGATTGTAGAAGGTCTCGGCTATATCCGCCGGCAGGGCGGCGAGCACGGCGCCGGCCGGCGAATTGCTTGTCGCCACAGCCGTCGACGCCATCGGCGTGTGGACGTGCGGGCCCATCTGGAGCGACGTCAGCTGGACGGACTCCTCACCGGCGGTCATCCCGATCGGACGGTTCGAAAGGCCGGGGCCGGTCCCCTGGTGCACGGGCACCCGGCTTCTGAGATCCGGAATCCCGAACGTCTGCTGTCCATTGCCGCCGTAAGTCGTGCCCAGAAGGGCGAACAGGGCGTCATACTCCGCGATGGGCAACAGCGATCCGTCGCAGACGTGCCAGCCCTCGGGCGCGCCGCGCATGTAGGGCAGGAGGCGGATTTCTCCAACGTAGCATTCGCTCATTTTACATCCTCGATGATGTCCGCCTGGGCGGCTCAGTCCGATCTTGCTGCGCGTCGGCGGCGGACGGTCAGTTGCGCGAGGGGAAGACCCCCTGCAGGGCGATGTTGAAGTTGATGACCTGAAAAGGCTGCATGTTGTCGTGCGGCTGACCGCCGCCGGCGATCGATGTCGGATTGCCGGCGAGGGGGATCAGGTTTTGCGGCTGGCCGTAGAGCATGCCCGGTGCGGAGGCTTGCGCCAGCGTCTGGGCGCCGTCGAGATAGGGACTGACGCCTTCGGCTGTGGTCGCCATCATCGCGTGCGTGTGCGGGCCGTTCTGATCCGCCCTCAAAGACACCGTCTCAACCCCGCCGACCTGACCCATCCCATAGGGCGCGGGCTGCCAGCTGGGGTTCTGTGAGGGGAAGCCGCCGACCGGCGTGCGTCCCCGCAGATCCGGCAGTTTGAAGGTGGTGACGCCGTCGCCGCCGTAGGTGACGCCGAGCAGGGCGTAGAGGGCGTTGTTTTGCGCGATGCTGAGAATCGCGCCGTCGCAGCGCGCGAACCCGCGCTGCGCATAGTTGAAGCCAGTCATCATGATCTGGCCCAAGAAAACAGTCGACATGCGGCGTCCCTCGGTTCGCGGAAAACGAGTGTTGCGGCTCGGGAGCCGCCTCGTCGGCAGACCGCCAGCATGGGGGGCGAGCCTCAAAAACCGCAAGTATTTTTTCTGCGATCCGCCGAAATTGGCGCGAAACACAACCAGTCGTAGCGTCGCAGTATGTACAGAAAATGCTGTTTTAGCGGCATAAAATACGATTTTGAAATTAATGATTCGCCGCAGGCATATCACGGTGATACGTAGGGTGGTGTCCTTAGCGGGGTAATGCCGCAGGGCGTCAAGTTGGGGTCCTGCCAGGGACGCACAGCTTAGGCGAGAGTTTTGGGTAGGGGTGGGCTTTGGGTAAAACGTTTGTCGGGCGTGAGCCCCGCGAGGCTGCGCGCCTGCTCGCCGCATTCGGCGTGGGCCTGCTCGCGCTCCTTCTTTTGACGTTCAGCAGCGGCTCGGCCCGCGCCCAGTCCGTGTGCACGATCACCGCGTCCGCCTCGCGCTCGGATTCGAACGTCAGTGGTTCGGGTCAACTGAATCTTCTTCGCGTGCCCGGCGACGGCGCGGCGTACGCCGTATTCAAGATTGCTGCGGATTCGGATCCTGAATCGCTCGTCTACGCTTGTGCGGCGTCGACCCTGACCTCGAGCCCCCGCTTCGAAGGAAACATCCTGAACGGGGCCGGCACGAATAACCGCGCCCTGCTCACGACCGGCTGGACCTTCACCTTCAACGACGGATCGAGCCTGACGCGGCCGTCAGGCAGCAGCTATGTGTTTTTCACGCCCGTGGCGGGTCAGACGACGGTCACCCTGTCGGGGGCGGGGGTGCTTTTCACGGGGTCTTCGGCGCAAAGCCAGTATATCGCCAACCAATCCTACAGCGGTACGTTCGACATCGCCCAGGGAGCCGCATCCACCGGGCGCGATACGAACAACACCTATAGCGCGGTCGTATCGGTCTCGACGCCGCCTGCGATTACAAACGTCTCGCCCAGCAGCGGCTCGACCGCCGGCGGTACGGGCGTCACCCTCTCGGGAACCGGGTTCAGCAGCAGCGGCAATGCGGTCGTGATCGGCGGCGTTTCCGCCACCCCCTCAGCGGAATCATCGACCTCCATAACCTTCACCACGCCGGCGCATGCGGCGGGATCGGTGGACATCGTCGTCACCACGGCCGACGGTCAGAGTGTGACGTCCACGAACGCCTATACCTATGTCGCGGCGCCCACCACGACCTCCGTCACGCCCAACTCGGGCCCGACGGCGGGCGGAACGAGCGTTGTGATCCAGGGGACGGCCTTTACCGGCGCAACCGCCGTCTCCTTCGGCGGATCGCCCGCCACGGGTGTCGTCGTGAACAGCGCCACGCAGATTACGGCGGTTTCTCCCGCAGGTTCGGCGGGGACCGTGTCGGTTTCGGTGACGACGCCGGGCGGGACGGGGACACTCAGCAACGCCTTTGTTTATGTGGCGGCGCCGACCATCACTTCCGTATCGCCCGCCGCGGGCCCTACCGCCGGTGGGACCAGTGTGACCGTAACCGGAACGAACCTGTCAAGCGCTACGGGCGTCGCTTTCGGCGGCGTCGCCGGCACGATCACGGCCAACACCGCCACCTCCATCACCGTCACCGCCCCGGCGGGGGCGGGCGTCGTCGATGTCGCCGTCACCACGGCCGGCGGCGTGGCGACCGCCGTCAGCGGCTACGCCTATGCGGCCGCTCCGACGATCAGCGGGGTCTCGCCGAACACAGGTCCCGAGACCGGAGGGACCACGGTCACCCTGACCGGAACCAATCTGACCAATGCGAGCGCCGTCACCTTCGGCGGAAACGCGGCGACCATCACCGCCAATACCGCCACCTCGATCACCGCCACCGTGCCGGCGGGCGCGGGATCGGTCGGGGTCGCCGTGACCACGGCCGGCGGGACCGCTACAGCCGTCAACGCCTATAGCTATATTCCAACCCTGTCGGTGACGCCGGGCGCTGCGACGGGCACGAGCGTGGGCGGCGCCTTCAGCCAGTCGAACCCGGCCTCGGGCGGGACGGCGCCCTATGTCTACGCCCTGGCCTCCGGCGCCCTGCCGGCGGGCGTCAGCTTGAACACGGCGACCGGCGCAGTGACGGGCACGCCGACGACGGCGGGCGCCTTCGCCTATGCGATCCAGGCGACCGACAGCCAGGGGACGCCGGCCACGGCGACCGGGGCGACGGTCTCGGGGACCATCACCAAGGGGACCCAGACCATCAGCTTCGCGGCCCTGGCGGACGCCTCCCTGTCGGCCTCGCCGCTGACGGTCTCGGCGACCAGCAGCTCGGGCCTGGCGGTGGCCTTCACCTCGGCTACGACCGGGGTCTGCACTGTGTCGGGAACCAGCGTCACCCTTCTTGGCCCTGGGACCTGCACCCTGAACGCCGACCAGGCGGGCGACGCCAACTGGGATGCGGCGACCCAGGTTCAGCGCAGCTTCACCGTCACGGCGGCGACCCTGTCGGTGACGCCGGGCGCTGCGACGGGCACGAGCGTGGGCGGCGCCTTCAGCCAGTCGAACCCGGCCTCGGGCGGAACAGCGCCCTATGTCTACGCCCTGGCCTCCGGCGCCCTGCCGGCGGGCGTCAACTTGAACACGGCGACCGGCGCAGTGACGGGCACGCCGACGACGGCGGGCGCCTTCGCCTATGCGATCCAGGCGACCGACAGCCAGGGGACGCCGGCCACGGCGACCGGGGCGACGGTCTCGGGGACCATCACCAAGGGGACCCAGACCATCAGCTTCGCGGCCCTGGCGGACGCCTCCCTGTCGGCCTCGCCGCTGACGGTCTCGGCGACCAGCAGCTCGGGCCTGGCGGTGGCCTTCACCTCGGCTACGACCGGGGTCTGCACTGTGTCGGGAACCAGCGTCACCCTTCTTGGCCCTGGGACCTGCACCCTGAACGCCGACCAGGCGGGCGACGCCAACTGGAATGCGGCGACCCAGGTTCAGCGCAGCTTCACCGCCACGGCGGCGACCCTGTCGGTGACGCCGGGCGCTGCGACGGGCACGAGCGTGGGCGGCGCCTTCAGCCAGTCGAACCCGGCCTCGGGCGGAACAGCGCCCTATGTCTACGCCCTGGCCTCCGGCGCCCTGCCGGCGGGCGTCAGCTTGAACACCGCGACCGGCGCAGTGACGGGCACGCCGACGACGGCGGGCGCCTTCGCCTATGCGATCCAGGCGACCGACAGCCAGGGGACGCCGGCCACGGCGATCGGGGCCACGGTCTCAGGGACCATCGCCAAGGGCGCCCAGACCATCAGCTTCACCTCCACCGCGCCGGCCGCCACGGTTCCTGGACCGGTCTATACGGTCGCGGCTGTCGCGACCTCGGGATTGAACGTGTCCTTCAGTCTTGACGCCGCCAGCACAGGGTGCGCCCTGGCCGGCGCCGCCGTGACCTTCACCGGCCCGGGAACCTGCGTGATCAACGCCGATCAGGCGGGAGACGCGAACTGGACAGCGGCGGCGCGCGTGCAGCAGAGCTTTGCAGTCACAGCGGCTGCTCCGATCGCGGCGAATGTGACCGGGGTGGTTGTGCCCTTCAACAGCCCCGGAACCGCCATTGACCTGTCCAGCGCCATCACCGGCGGCGCCCATGGCTCGGTCGTGATCGTCACCGCGCCCGCGCACGGCGCCGTGACCGTCGCCGGCGACGTCCTCACCTATGTGCCGACATCCGGCTATTTCGGCCCGGACAGCCTGACCTATCAGGCGGTCGGCGCAGGCGGAGTGTCGAACACGGCGACGGTTTCCTTGACGGTCGCGGTTCCAGCGGCGCCGGTCGTCTCGGATCGCGTCGGCGTGACGGTCGCGTTCAACAGTGCTGGGACGGCCGTCGATCTGTCCGGCTCGATCAGCGGCGTGCGGACCTCCATCGCGATCGCGACGGCCCCGGCGCACGGCGCCGCGACGGTGTCGGGCGAAGTCGTCACCTATAGGCCGACCGCAGACTACTCTGGCGCCGACAGCTTCACCTATGTCGCCACGGGTCCGGGCGGCGCCTCTGCGCCGGCGACCGTCAGCTTGATCGTCGAAGCCCCTGCGGCTCCTGTCGTGACGCCGCCCGCTGCGCCTGTCGCACCGCCGCCGCCGAGCGGGAGCGGACCTCAGCCGGTCAAGGTGCCGCTGGCGCCGAACAGCAGCGGCGTCGTCACGGGCTACCGGGTCGACGCTCCGCCGCAGAACGGCGTCGCCGCCATCTCCGGCGACGGCTCCGCCGCCGATCCCTGGGTGCTGACCTATACGCCGGCCGCCAACTTCCTCGGGACGGAAACCGTGTCGGTCGTCGCCACTGGACCGGGCGGAGACTCGGCGCCCGCCGCCTTCGTGATCCAGGTCGCGGGCAA
This sequence comes from Brevundimonas sp. GW456-12-10-14-LB3, assembly GCF_059424365.1. Taxonomy (NCBI): domain Bacteria; kingdom Pseudomonadati; phylum Pseudomonadota; class Alphaproteobacteria; order Caulobacterales; family Caulobacteraceae; genus Brevundimonas; species Brevundimonas sp. GW456-12-10-14-LB3. Next base: position 99,996 of record NZ_JBWKZJ010000001.1, on the reverse strand, counting down.
GGCGCCCGACTTCGCCCTGACGACCCGGCCCGGCGCGCCCGTGACGATCACCCCGACCACAGGCTTGGTCGGCGGGCCGTTCAACGGCTTGCGCATCACACGCCCCCCGACCTCCGGCTCCGCCGTCGTCGAGGGCCTGACCATCGTCTTCACCCCCGCCGCCGCCAATACGAGCTTGCGGTCGCTGGAGACGGTGTCTGCGGCGGCCGGCGTCGCGTCCCTGGCCTATGTGATAGACCTGCCCTTCGGCGCATCGGCGCCGGGCGAGGTCAGTCTGGCGGCCTTGGCCGTCCCCGGTGAACAGGCCCTGACCGCCGCCACGCTTCAAGGCGTCCCCGTGACCGTTCGGATTGACGATACGACAGGTGGACCCTTCATCGGCGCCGCCGTGGTGTCCGTCGCTCCGACCACAGCCGGATCGGCGACGTTGACCACGGTCGCCGGGGAGCGGAGCCTCACCTTCACGCCGGCGACGGACTTCACCGGAGAGGCCGTGATCACCTTCAGCCTGACCAATGCTGCGGGTTCGACCAACGGCGTCCTGACCGTCACCGTCGAAGGCCGACCTGATCCGGGACTGGATCCGGAGGTGCGCGGCGTCGCCACCGCGCAGGTCACGTCGGCCCGACGGTTCGCCGACGTTCAGCTGAACAACTTCCAGCGACGCCTACAGGCCCTCCGTAGCGGGACGAACGGATCATCCAACGGCTTGAGCCTCAACTTCGGCCTGGGCGGCTTGGCCGACAGGGACAATGATCCGCGGCAGGCGCTTCGGCAGGCTCTGGGCGCGCGCGATCCCATCGACCCGGGCGCCCTGAACGACCGGAGCCGCGATGCGCTCGGTCTCGAGACCGGGGTCGGCGGCGACGCCCTCGAAGCGGCGGCCTCCACGCCTCGCTCCAATACCCTCTCGGCCGCTCCAAAAGGCTCGCAGGGTGTGGGGTCTGTCGGGTTCTGGACGGCCGGCTCCATTGACTGGGGACGGCAGGACGCGGCGGGACAGCGGGACTATCGCTTCACGACCCAAGGCGTGACCGTGGGGCTGGACTACCAGATCGCGGACGGGCTGGTCGTCGGCGGCGGCCTTGGTTACGGCGAGGATCGGACCAAGGTCGGCGACAACGGCACGGTCTCCAACGGCTCGGCGTTCAGTGCCGCCCTCTATGGAAGCTGGCGCCCGACCCGGGGGCTGTATGTCGACGGCGTCGCGGGCGTCTCTGACCTGGACTTCGACGCCCGTCGCTGGGTTTCGGGACTGGCCGGCCAGCCAAACGGCTATGCGGCGTCCGAGCGCTCGGGGGAGGCCCTCTTCGCCTCGGCGGCGTTCGGGCGGCTGCGGCGCTCCGACCGGGTAACGACGGACCTTTACGCCCGCATCGACGCGCGGGAGATCACTCTGGACGGCTTTACCGAAACCGGCGGGGGCTATGGGGCCTTGGTTTGGGACGGCGTCGATCAGAGCAGTCTGTCCACCAACCTGGGCGCGGCCTTGCGATGGGTCGCCGACACCCGCAGCGCCGGCGTCATAACCGCCTCCGCCCGTCTCGAATGGTCGCATGAGCTTGAAGAGGTGGGACGCCAGACGGTCCGCTACGCCGACTGGGCGGCCAGTCCGTCCTATCTGGTGCCGTTGGACGCCTGGTCGCGCAATGCGCTCAAGCTCGACCTTGGGGCGGATTGGCAGGTGTCGGATCGTCTGCTGCTCGGCTTGGGGTATCGTGGCCAGTTGGGCGACGCCAGCGTCAGCCATGGCGCCGAACTGCGGTTTACCTACGGATGGTAGCCGCCATCATGACGCCGGCCCGGATGCGAGGTCGCCGCGGGCCGGCAAACGACCGCAAGCCCCGACCTTAAACGGTCGGGGCCGTCCGTCGGGGGTCACCAGTCCTGAGGAAGCTGCGGCCCCTGGCCGCCGCAGACATAGATGGGCGTCGCGTCATAGTAGGGGGAGGGCACATTGGCGCGCAGCACATAGACGTTGCCGCCCCATCCTCCGCACCCGCGATCGGACACTTCGCCGAGGTATTCGGTCTTGGCCGCGTCGGCATAGTAGACATAGTGGTAGGCCGTCAGATCGACTTGGGCGGAGGCGGCGGTGACGGAGGCTGCAGCGATCAAAGCAGCGCCGACAAGAACGGGTTTCACACGGATATTCATTGGCTTTGTCTCCCTATGCACGCCGATCGCGTGCGCCGCATAGGGCGCGCGCTCTTGCCTGGGAATGCAACTCACAGGCGCGTTATGGGTAGGCGTTATCGCTGAACCGTAAAGCTTTGGGGCTTGACTCTGCAACTGATGGGTGTCCCCATTCTCCAGGCCTTCACGTCCGAAGGCGATGGAGAGTGAGATGAAACCTTCGCTAAGACTTTCGGTCATCGCGGCCGTCACGCTGGGCGTCGCCTCCCTGACCTCGACGGCCTCCTCCGCCCAGATTATCGGCGGCAATCGCGTGGCGCTTTACGACGTCGTCTATTACAGCGACGCCTCCAAGACGACGGAGGTCGGTCGAAACTACGGCGTCTGCTACGGCGGCTGGGGGACGCCGATCTGGGCCGGCAGCAGCGAGTTCACCAGCGGCCAGCAAACCGCCTTTCACAGTCAAGAGCACGTCGGTTGGTGCACGCCTGAAGGCATAGAGTACTTCTGACCCCGGCGCCGCGGCCGAGCCGGCCGCGCTGATGGGGCGCTTGCGGACGCGACGCGGCGCCCCCGGTTGCGCGCCGACCAAGCTTGACTATATGTGATCCGAGCGGCAAAGGGCGCAGACGCTTCGGAAATCCCCATGACGTCCGGTTCAGAGACCACCGACCCATTGAACGTCTACATCGGCGCGCGCATCCGCGAGGAGCGGATGGCCTCCGGCCTTACGCAGTCTCGGCTCGGCGCGGCGATCGGGGTGACCTTTCAGCAGATTCAGAAATACGAACGGGCGGCGAGCCGGGTATCGGTCTCCACGATGGTTCGTATCGCGGACGCGCTCAAACTCCCGATCGTCGCCTTTCTTCCAGCGCAGACGTTCCGCCCCGTCAGTGAGGAGGACGACAGAGATGTCCGAGAGCGGCGGGAACTCTTGAAAGCATTTCAGAAGACGCCGCCGGCTCGTCGAGGGCTGCTGCTGGCGCTGGCGCGGGAGTTCGCATCGGACGGCGCGCGCGCGCCGGACATGTAGCCGCCGCCTTCTCCGTCGCCTTGGGCCTCTGCGGCGGAAAGGCTGTCAGTTCCATACGACCGTAGAGGTCCAGGTCGCAGGGCCGCTCGACCGATGGGGTCGAGCGGATGATCGTCGCGGGTCTTCCGAAATCAGCAGACCTCGTCGCGCGGCAGCGGCTTGAAGACCCGGCGGTAAACGTTGCACTCGGCGGCGAGCACCATGCCGCTGCGCCATTGGACGGAGCCGTCGAGCGTATGGGCGAAGCCGAGCATGACATTGGGCCGTTCGAGGCGGCGAGACCCGCCCAAATCCCGGATCAAGCGGTCGATCTCGGCCGGCGGCAACAGCACGAGCTTGCTGGCGACGACCGTGTTGTAGGCGGCCGGAAGGTTGCGATAGTCGAACGATTCAGACGGATTGTCGTAGCCGGTGTCGCTGATCTGCAGATAGTCGCGATTAAAGCGCGCCAGGGTGATGTGTTCGCCGTTCCCGGTCGTCATCACCTGATCGAAATACCGGTCGGGCCGGGTGAGATAGGCCTGCAACTGGGCCTTAGTCATGCCGGTGGCCGCCTTCAGAAGGGTGTCCAGCAACTCCGCTTTCAGCGCACGGATCGGCGCCAGCAGCCAGTCGGGCGTCACGGCGTCGATGATGTCGCCGATCGCCGCAGCGGTCAGACCGATGAAGCTCGGCGCTCCCGCCATCGAAAGCAGATGTCGGGTCGCATAGTCGCTGAGGATGCGGTCGGCCTTCTCGGTGTCGGTCTTGCGCTCGGCGTTGAAGAACAAAGCCTCCGCCACCTGATGACTGACCTGGGGCCAGAGCCGCAGGCCTTCGTCGATGTCGTCGCGCCAGTATTCCTTGTAGGTGACCGGCGCCGCATTGAGCGCCACATAGCCGGCCAACTCTGCCGACAGCAGGACCGCCGAACAGCTGAAGTCGTTCCAGCGGCAGTTGTCGATGCGGCGCTGAAGGTCGGCCTTGTGGTCGTAATAGGCCCGAATGTCGGCGTCGAGCGATGCGCGCAGGGTCGAGAACAGGCGCGGCACCGAATAGTTGGTGCTGCTGCTGGCGCTGGGCAGCAACCGGTCCAGGGCGGAGCCGGGACGCGCGTCGACCATCGCCTGATAGATGCGTCCGTCGACCCCCGCCACGCTGGCAGTGAAGAAGTCGCCGGTCAAGGCTGAACCCGGCAGGCGCTTGTCGATATAGCCTTCCAGGACGATGTGGCGGATCGCATTGTCCGGCGGGTTCAAGGTGAAGGGGGCGCCGGAAAACTGATTGATGAAGGTGTGGCCATAGGTGTCGCCCGCCGCATGGGTCAGAAAGCCCAGGCGGAAGGCGCGTTGCAGCGGATCGTCGCCGAAGCTGTTCCAGACGTGCTCAAGCCAAGCGTCCGAGCCGTGCGAGACGCCGCTTTCCTCCCCGTCCGGATGGATGACCTGTTGGCCCGTGAGGATGTCCGGATAGGCGTCGGGGCCCAGCACGCCCGCGCGATACTGCGCACGGCCCGCTCTCAAGGCGACCAAGGTGTCGTCATCGACCTTGTATCGTCGAACCTCGCCGGTTCCCAGGACGGGGATTTCGACATAGCCGTCGTCGAGCGCGTCCTTCACCGCGATTTCGGCGAAATAGACGTGGGACGTCGGCTTCCAGGCTGCGGCGACGCTGGGCAGTAGGACAGCCGTGACGCTGAGGGCGGCGGCCAGCAGGCGCGCCTTGCGTGATTTCGCGAACATCGTGTCTCCTCCAAGAGAATGTGATCCCGCCGACCCCGTGCGTTGTATTGATCACGCCTTTTGCGAGAACCGTCAAATCCTTTTGGTTGTAGCCCTAAGCTCTTGGCTCAATCTCTGCGGGCGCGGCGACACGGCCTGGCCCGCATGTCATTCTCGCGCCTCATGACGCGCGGCCGCGAAGGGGCGCCGGCTCCTGCACGATAGGATGAAGCCCCGCCTCGCGGGCGGTCGGCATGAATGAGGGTGGTTGATGTGCAGCCAGTCACCTGTGGTTCCGCGACAACCGTTCTTCGCTTCACCCATCAGCGCTCTGTGGGCGCTTATATACCTCCCACGCGATGGTCGCTCTTTGCGGCGCGCAGCCGATCGCTGCAGCCCGGGCCCTTAAGTCGCCTATCTGTCGCTCGGCTTAAGCCCCGTCGGACCCCTGACGGCCCGTGAAACGGATCTGCTGTCCGAAGGACAGCTCAAGCGTATTTCCGTCTGGGTCGCTGATGTAGGTCCAGTAGCCGACCGGAGGCGGGCTTTGAACGGGCGGAGACCGCAGGACGCCCCTGCGCCTGGCGAGGTCCGCGAGACGGTCCACTTCGCCCTGATCCCGGCACGCCAGTCCAATGTGCCCAAAGGGACCGAGCGGCGTGTCGTCGAGCTGGTTTGATTCGACCAGCACGACCGTGAAGGCGGTGTGGGGATGGGCCAGCCAGGCGACGCGGCTGATACGGCCCTCCGCACGGCGTTCATGCACCAGCCGCAAGCCGGCGAAGGTTTCATAGAACTCACGACTGCGGTCCATCTCACGGACGACCAGGGCGATGTGGCTCAGGCCACGGTCAAAGGTTGGTGTATCGGACATCGGGCGCTCCCTTGGTGATCGCGCCGACCTTCGTTTATTCACATTCCGTGTGGAAATGGGTGTTTGGTATAACGATCATGCGAATGACTAATGAGCTCGCCGGCATTGATCTCAACCTGCTCGTGGTGCTGGACGCTTTGCTTTCTGAGCGCCATGTGACCCGTGCAGCGCTGAGGCTGAACAAGACCCAGCCCGCCGTCAGCCAGACTCTGGCGCGTCTTCGGGCTCTGCTTGATGATCCGATCCTGGTTCGCAGAGCGGGGAGGCTGGAGCCGACCGCGCGCGCACGGGCGTTGGCCGCGCCCCTTGGCGAGGCCCTCGCCGTGCTCGGAGGGCTTTTGCGGGACGAGGTCTTCAGCCCGCAGACCCTTAGGCGGGCGTTCCGGGTCTCGATGTCCGACTACGCCGCCGAGGTTCTATTGCCGGGGCTGGTCAGGCGCCTTGTTCAAACGGCGCCGGGTGCGGCCTTGCGGCTCGTGTCCCTGGGCCGCGAGGCCGCCCTCGGGGCGGTTCGGTCCGGCGAGATCGATCTGGCGATCGGCGTCTATCCGGGCGTGCGGGACGAGGGCTTGCGCAGTTCGGATCTCTTCATTGATCAATTCGCCTGTCTTGCCGACGAGGCGGCGGGCCTGCCGGCGACCTTGGAGGACTATCTGTCCCGACCTCATGTGGCGGTGGCGGCGTCGCCGGACGACAGGGGCGAGGTGGACGCCGCCTTGAAAGCCTTGGGCCACGCTCGTCGGGTGATCTTCACCCTGCCGCACTGGTCCGTCGCCCCTCGGATTGTCAGAGGGACGGACCTTATCGTGACGGCGGCGCGCCGAAGCCTTGAGGCGCGCCGGGAAGACGGTCTGACCCTCGGGGCCCCGCCGATCGACCTGGCCGGTATTTCGCTTGTCCAGGTCTGGCATGACCGGCGGGACCATGATCACGGTCTGCGTTGGCTCAGAAACGAGATCGAGACGGAAGCGCAGGCGACGCCCTGAGTTGGCGACGTTGAGCTGCAGCCGCCTGTTCGATCCGTGATGATCTCTTGGGTTTCAGGATTTCCGTGATGCGTTGAGACCCAGTAGCACGAGGGTTGGCAGTGTCAGCGTGTAGGCGGCCAGAGGCCAAACTGTGCTGCCGTTGAATAGGATCACGGCCAGGGTCCCAACGAGGCTTACGATCAGGCTCTGGCCCGCAAAGTAGAGCGCGACGGCCAGGCCCGCCTGATCGCCGAAGGCTTCGAGGGCGCCATTCGCCGAGACGGACACGGTCAGGACGATCCCCACCGCCATGATCCAAGACGGGAGGATGACGCTCCCTATGGAGGGCTCGCCGAAGGCGGCGCTCGCGCCGAAACACAGGGCGCTCGCGAGCAGCAGGCCCATGCCCCGCTGAACGGCGCCCGCCACCCCCCATCGGTCCAAGCAAGGGCGAGCGGCATGGGATGCGACGATCATGACGAAAGCCGTGCTGGCGAAGGCGAGGCTGAACTCAAGCTCCGACAGTCCCACCCTTTCGACAAGAATGCGTGGCGCCGTCGAGACGTAGACGAAGAAGGACCCCATCGCGGCTCCAAACGCCAAGGTGTAGATTTGGAAGGCCCAACTGCGGAGAATGGGGCCCGGGCGTGGGCGAGAGGCTTCGCCCAAAGGGCGCGTTTCCGTCCACCGCCAAAGCGCGTGCATCAGGGGCGGAAGCGTCAACGCGGCCAAGAACCAGAAGATCGCCCGCCAGCTCAACTGCGCTGAAACGAGCGCCCCGAGCACGGGTCCGAACGCGGGCACAAAGGCCAACATCGCGCTGAACAGGCCATAGATCCGGACACTCTCCGGCTTGTCGCCGTACACGTCACGGACCGTCGCGAAGGTCGCCACCAGCATCGCCGCGGCGCCCATCGCCTGAGCAAGCCGAAGGACGACGAACGCCCAGCCTGACGCCGCCATCGCCAACAGGCCCGAAGTCACCGCGAACGTGAGCGCGCCGGACAGAAGCACAGGCCGCCGACCGAACCGGTCTGAGAGCGGGCCGAAGATGACTTGCCCGAGGCCGAGGCCGAGGAGGTAGACGCTGAGCGTGAGCTGGATGACGGGTGGATCGGCCTGCAAAGCGGCCGGCATGGCCGGCGTCACGGGCAGATAGATGTCCATCGCCAGCGAGGCGAGCAGGTCAAAGGGCGCCATCAGCAGGATGGCGGTCGGAAGGGCGTGGGCCCAAATGGGCCGGTTGTCGGACATGAGGGATCGCTTCGCGTCAAATGCTGGATTTGACGGCGATCAGCCGGGTGGAGGTCAGCAGATCGCCGCAACAACGGGTTCGTCGTTGCGGCCTATTCGTCCGAGGCCTTCGTGCCACCCATCTCAGGCGCCTCCCGCGTCTTCTTGGTCAGGCTTTGTCTGGACCTAGACAAAGCAAAGGTCCAGCGACCGAAGCCGCGCAGGGCTGTGGCGGCCGACGGGCGCTGTCCGACAAAACCGAAAGCCCTCTGGTGGGGCTTGGCGAGAGGGTCTTCGGCGCAGCCGCCTTAAACCGCACATCGATCGAAGCCGCCTTCAGCCGCCGTCGGTGCGAACGGCGCTCCCGATCCGGTGGCGCGCGTCCACCTTCAGAACGGCTTGTCGTTTCGACGACTCATTCTTCCGCACTGGGTTGGAAAGTCAGTCGCCCGACGAGGCCGCTTCGCCCGCCGCTGCGGTTGGATAAACCGAACTGCCCGCCTTGGGCCTCCGCCAAGGTGCGAACGATGGCGAGGCCGAGGCCGGAACCGGACGCCTGGGAGGGCGCGGCGCGGAAGAATCGGTCTGTAAGGCGGGGAAGGGCGGCCTCATCGACGCCGGGGCCGTGATCCCAGACGCAGACCGCGCCCGTTGTTCGCACATGCACGATGACGGGCGGCGCGCCGTGGTGGAAGGCGTTGTCGATAAGATTGAGGATCTGTTCAGCGATTAGGTCCTCGGCGCCCAGAACGACCACGGCCTCTGCCGGAAGACGAAGGCGTAGAGCGCCGTTCGGGGCGGACCGGCGCGCCTTAGCCATTTGAAAGGCGCGCCGCGCCGCCCGGCCCAGGTCGGCAGACGACTTGATCCGGGCGCCGTCAGCCCGGGCCGTGGAAAGCAACTGGCCGACGAGCCGGGTCATGCCGGCGACCGCGTCGCGGGAGTCGTCGATCAGACGCCTCTCCCGCGCGGTCCAGGTCCTGGGCGCGCCCGCCAGCAGATCGAGATTGGCCGCCACGACCGAAAGCGGGGTGCGCAACTGGTGCGAGGCGTCGGCTGCGAAGCGCTGAACCCCCGACGTCGAGGCCTCAAGCCGCGCCAGGAGATGGTTGAAGGCGGTCAGCACCGGCTGGAATTCGCGGGGCGCCAGGTCGATGTCGGCGGGCGCGAAGTCGGCACGGGGACCGGGGCGGCGCGTCAGGTCGTCGATCAGCCGCTTGAGCGAGTTGAGGCCCCACTTCAAGGCCGGCCAGATCAGAAGCGCGGCCAACAGGACGAGCAGGGTGGGTGGCAGCAGCAGGCTGCGATATAGATCCAACAGGCTGGCGCGTCGCGAGTCCAGGCTCTGAGCCACCGACACGGTGACGGGGGCGGGTCTTCCTGGGATCGTCAGGGTTTGCTGGGCCATGCGAACCGGCACGCCGCGGACGGACAGGTCGGCGAAGATCGGAGCATCCGACGAGGCGTCGGGCAGGCGCGGCAACTCCTCATAGCCTGTGATCAGTCGGCCGCCCTCGCGAACACTGTAGAAGACGGCGTCCCGCTCGGGACCGTCGAGCAGGCCCAGAGTCCAGGGCGCGACATCGACAGTCACCTTGCCGTCGGCGACCGAGACCGTTTCCCGGATGGTCTGCAGCGCCCCCGCCAGGAGGCGGTCGGCCGTCTCCGCCACCACGCGGTGGGCCGTCCAAGCCCCGACCGCCAGCACCACGACGGCGAACAGGGCCAGGGGCGCGACCTGGGCGATCAGCAGACGTGTCACCAGACTGTGGGGGCGGCGCGAGCCGGGCGCCTCGCTCATGGATCGAGACGATAGCCGCGACCGCGGATATTGGTCACGGCGGGGCCGTCAGGCTGCAACTGGCGCCTCAGCCGACCGACATGGATCTCCAGGGCGTTGAGCGAGGGAGCCTCATCCTGCGGAAAGACTTCGGCCGCCAACAACTCCCGATCCACCACCTGGCCAGCGCGCGAGGCCAGAACGCGCAGGGCCGCCCATTCGCGCGGACGGAGCGACAGTTCCCGGTCATTGACCTGGGCCCGGCCGGCGTCCCAGTCGCAGACCAGTGAGCCGACGATCGCGGCGCCCGCCGCCCGACCCTGGCGTCGACGCACGATCGCTCTCAATCGGGCGATCAGTTCCGAAGGGGCGAAGGGTTTGACGAGATAGTCATCAGCGCCGAAATCCAGTCCCGCCACCCGGTCGCCCAGGGCGTCGCGCGCGGTCAGCATCAGGACGGGCGTCTGCGATCCCCGCCGTCTGAAGGCCTTCAGGACCTCGAAACCGTCGATGTCGGGAAGGCCGATGTCCAACACGGCGGCGTCGAACCGCTCCGTCGCTTCCAGATGAAGGGCTTGGTCCCCGCTGTCGGTGGAGCGGAGTTCGAAACCGACCGCCAGAAGGCTGGCCTCGAGCGAATGCCGAAGCGCCTTGTCATCCTCGACGACCAGTATTCTCATGGCGATGCGAAGGAGCGGATCATGAACGGTACAATAGCGGGAAACCCGCCCCGGTGAAGACGGATCGCCGACATCTGCTTCTCGGGCTCGCGGGGGCGGGGGTTTCGGCCTGCGCGGGCGAGCCGGACGGGGTCGCGACGGCGCCCCGCGTCCGATGGCTTGCCAGGCGCGAGGGCGGGCTGCACATCCTCACGAACACCAGCCTGATGGGGCCTGTGCTGGCGGCGTTTCAACGGCGCTGGCCCGAGATCGCGGTGCGGCTCGAGGACATCAACTCGACCCTGATCGCGAACCGAGTCCAGTCCCGCGCCGCCTCCGGACTGGAGGGGCCGGATCTGGTCTGGAGCACGGCGATGGACGTGCAGGTCAAGCTGATCAATGACGGCTACGCCCAAGTTTATCGATCGCCGCATCGGGCGGCCATGCCGGACGGCTCGGTCTGGCGAGACCAGGCGTTCGGTGTGACGGCCGAGCCCGTCGTCTTCGCCTATAATCGCAGGCGGTTGCCGTCGGAGATCGTGCCGCGCAGCCACGCCCAACTGCTCGAACGGCTGTCTACCGACGCGGACCGGTTTTTCCGCCGGGTCACCCTGTATGACGCCGAACGCAGCGGGGTGGCGCTTCTGCAACTGTCGGCCGACATCCAGATCTATCCCGACGCTTGGGCCCTGATGACTGCCCTGGGGTCTACTCATCCGCGTGCCGATACGTCCGGCCAAAGGATGATGGGCCAACTGGCTGAGGGCCGCATGGCCTTCGCCTACAATATGAACCAGTCTTACGGGGCGTCGTGGGTCGCCCGGGCGCCCGATATCGGCCTGGTTACGCCAGAGGACTATCATCTGTCCGTCTCGCGCGTGGCCTTCATACCCCGCAACGCGGCCCACCCCAACGCCGCCCGGCTTTTTCTGGATTTTCTTTTATCGCGTGAAGGGCAAAGGATCATCGCCGGCCTGGGGGTCCGCCCAGCTCGCGGCGACATTCTTACCGAGCGTCGCGCCTCTATCCCCGGCGCTCGGCCGGTCCGTGTGGGACCGGCCTTGCTCGCCAATCTCGATCAGGCGCGTCGCGAGGGGCTTCTGCAGCGTTGGCGGGCCGCCATGCAGGCGGCGGAACGGGCGCCGGACGACCCTAGGGCCCCCTAAGGCTTTCCTGTGGATAAGTCTCTTTCTTCTGAAGGCGGTGTTTCTGTCACCTCGCTTTCACCGATCCTGCGGTGACCGATAGTCGCTCGGCGACAAACGACTGACGCGCTTCAAAAGCGGCATGTAACTGCATGAATGTGAAAATAGAAGCATTATCCTTGCGAGGCGTGCCGATTTGACAGGCATTCGTTGGTCGATCTTACTCGCTTCAGCAAGGCGGGAGAGATCGGTTCCCGCCGACGCCGAAGGCGCAACCGCCCCGGAAACGCTCAGGCAAACGGACCGTCTTGCTGAAGGAACGCTGGAGAGAAGGTCGAATCCGGGGGATGCGGCCTCGCCGAAGGAGAAAGGGTCGGCGAACGGCCTGAAGCTCTCAGGCCCAATGACAGCGGGGGCGAACGGGCGCCGCAGAGCGCCGGTCGCATTGGGCAACCCTGGGGAGGGGCGTCATCGCCATGAGGAATCTCGCTTTGTCTCGTCTTAATCGCAACCTGACCTATTATTGCAGCGCCATCGCGCTGATGGCCTGCGCCACCTCTGTCCATGCCCAGGAGGCGGGCGCTCCAGAGGATGCGGCCTCGGTCGATGACATTGTCGTCACCGCCTCGCGGATCGACCGCGCCGGCTTCGAGGCGCCGACGCCGACCATCCATCTTTCCGCCGAGGATCTGTCGGTTGGCGCGCGGCCGAATATCGCCGCCGCCCTCAACGACATGCCTCAATTCCGCGCCACCACATCGGCCCAGACGACCGGCACCAACACCGGTGCGGGCAATGCGCCGGTCGATCTGCGCGGCTTGGGCATCAACCGGACCCTAGTCCTGATCGATGGGCGTCGCGTGTCCAGCGAGAACGATCTGAACGCCGTGCCGTCGGTGCTGGTCAAGAGCGTCGACGTGGTTACGGGCGGCGCATCGGCCGCCTGGGGCTCAGGCGCCGTCGCCGGCGTAGTGAACATCGGCATTGATCGCTATTTCAGCGGCGGCAAGCTGGGCGCCGAATACGGCGTGTCCTCCTACGACGACGCTGAGCAGGAACGGTTCGAAGGCGCCTGGGGCGCGGACTTCGCCGACGGGCGCGGCCACTTCGTCATCGGCGGCGAATACCTGGACAACGAAGGCGTCATCCCCAAAGCGTCGCGCCCGAATATCGGCCGATGGGCCACCGTCAACGGCGCCCTGCAGCCGGACGTCGGCTTCGCCAACGCCGCTTACGGCGGTCTGATCCTGTCGGGCGTGAACCGCGGTAAGGTGTTTAACCCGGACGGCACGCTTCGGCCTTTCGATTACGGCACCGTCAGCGGAACCAACTCGATCGGCGGCGAAGGTCCGTCCAATGACGATCTCAGCCCGTTGGTCACGCCGCAGCGCCGCTACACCGGGCTGGCCAGCGCCGTCTATGAGATCAATGACAAGCTGCGGGTCACGGCTGACGTCCGTCACTCGCGGATGTGGAACGACTATGTCTGGTTCGGCGATCACGATCGCGGCGATCTGACGATCAGCATCGACAACGCCTTCTTGTCGTCCACGATCAAGCAGCAGATGGCGGCCGCTGGCCAGACGTCCTTCACCTTCGGACGTTTCAACTCTGATCTGTCCTATTCCACGATCGATTTCGAGCGCGTCACCACCCAGGCCACTCTGGCCGTGGACGGCGAGTTCGGCGACAGCTGGCGCTGGGGCGCCTACTACAGCCACGGCGAGTTCGAGAATAATATCGATACGCCCGGTTTTCTGCTGAAGACCGAATTCGCCAATGCGGTCGATTCCGTAATCGATCCCGTGAGCGGTCGAGCCGTCTGCCGCGTGACCCTGACCAATCCCAACTCGGGCTGCGTGCCGATCAATCTCTTTGGCCTGGGCGCGCCGTCTCAGGAAGCCATCGATTATGTCACCGGCACGCCTCAGCAGCGGGCCACCACCAAGCTGGACGTCGCCGGCGTCAGCCTGCGTGGCGAGCCCTTCAGCCTGCCGGCCGGCGACGTGTCGATCGCCGTCGGCCTGGAAGCCCGCAAGGAGCAGACCGATCAGCGTATTGGCGAGCTGGACGCGGCCAAGGCCTTCAAGACGTTCAGCTTCTCGGCCATGTCCGGCGAGTTCAGCGTGAAGGAGGCCTTCGCCGAAGTCCTGGTCCCGATCGTCAAGGATCTGCCGATCCTGAACGACCTGCAGTTCAATGCTGCAGCTCGCATCTCGGACTACGACACCACGGGCTCGATCTGGTCTTGGAAGGTTGGCGCCACCAACGAGTTCTTCCCCGGCTTCCGCGGCCGTGTGACTCAGTCGCGCGATATCCGTTCGGCCAATCTTTCGGAGCTGTTCACCACCACCACCACCGGCTGGAACAACATCAATGACCCGGCCAAGAACGGGGCTTTAGTTTATACGCTGAACAACGGCGGCGGTAATCCCAACCTCCGCCCGGAGACCGCCGATACACTGACCCTGGGCGTCACCTATTCGCCGCCTTCGATCCCAGGCCTGAACCTGTCGCTGGATTATTACGACATCAAGATCGACGACGTGATCACGACGATTGCGCCGCAGGATCTGGTCAACCGCTGCTACAACGGCAACCTCGACCTCTGCTCCAAGGTCGAGCGCGACTCGGCGGGCAATCTGGTCCGCACCATGTCCACCTATGTGAACCTGGCCGAGTACCACACGGACGGGATCGACGCCGAGGCCTCCTACGCCTCCGACGCCGACCTCTGGGTTCCGGGCGCGACGGGCCGGGTGATGATGCGCTTGGTCGGCACCTGGGTGAACAGCCTGACCACGGACGACGGCGTGACCAAGATCGAATATGTCGAATCCCAGGGCTATTCTTTCGGCCTGGGCGTACCCAAGCTGCGGGTCAACGCCAGCCTCGGCTGGAAGGGCGAGGTGTTCGGTGCGAACCTGCGCGCGCGCTACATCTCGGCGGGCGACTACAACAGCACCGTCGCCATCTCGAACAACCACATCGACGCCTTCACCTATGTCGATCTAGGGCTGACGGCCGACCTGGCGCACTACGGCGCAAACGGGGTCGAGCTGTACGCCAATGCGACCAACCTGTTCGACAAGGACCCGCCGGTCGGGTCGCTCTATTCGCCGTATTACGACGTCATCGGTCGGTACGTCACGGTTGGCGCGCGGTACCGCTTCTAGTTCTGGTTCTGCGCTCCGGATCGCCGGCCCCGCTCCTCCATTGGGCCGGCGATCTCCCCTTCTGCTCCCCCATTTTTCACACGGTCTGTGCCATGATTTCCCGTCTGCCGATGGCTCTCCTGCTCGCCCTGAGCGTCGCTCCTGCGGCCCTTGCCGAGGCGCCCAAGCCCGCCGCCATCGTCGCCGACGGCCTTCCCGCCGTGCCCGACGATCTGGTCGCGGCGACCCAGCCCTATCTTCAGACGCGCCGTGCGACCTTCCTGGGCTGGAACGCCGCCGATCAGTCAATGCTGATCAAGACGCGGTTCGGCGCCACGGATCAGCTTCACGTCGTGGCTGCTCCTGACGGCGCCCGAACCCAGATCAGTTTCGAGGCCGAGCCGATCCTGGCCGGCGCCCTGTCGCCCAACGGTCAGACCCTTCTTGTCCAGAAGGACAACGGGGGCGACGAATTCTATCAACTCTACACCCTGGCCGCAGGTCGGTTGAGCCTGATTACGGACGGCAAGAGCCGCAATTGGTTCGGCGCCTGGAGTCGGGACGGCAAGCGGGTCGGCTACGCCTCATCGCGTCGCAACGGCGCGGACATGGACCTTTATGTGGTCGATCCCGCCGACCCCTCGACCGACCGTCTGGTGGCCCAGGTGTCCGGCGGCGGCTGGAACATCGCCGACTTCTCCAGGGACGGGACCAAGGCCCTGGTCCTGAACCGGATGTCGATCAACAGGGCCGTTGTCTATGAGCTGGACCTCGCCTCGGGCCGGATGACGCCGCTGACCGACCCCGTCGCGCAGGTCTCCTATGTCGATCCTCAGTACGGGCCCGACGGCGCCGTCTGGGCGACCTCGAACAAGGATTCCGACTTCCTGCGTCTGGGGCGGATCGTGCGGAACGGCTTTGTGCCGGTCAGCACAGAAGCCCGCTGGGATGTCAGCGACTACGCCGTCGCTCCGGACGGCGACTTCATCGCCTATGCGGTCAACGAGGCTGGGATATCGCGGCTGAAGGTTATGGATGTCGCGACCGGCGCCGTCCGGGTCGTCACAGGTCTGCCGGAAGGCGTCATCCCCTACAGCATCGGCCCGGCCATCGACATCGCCCCATGGGGCGCGATCGGTCTCAGCCTGTCGTCCGCGCGCGTCTCCGGCGACGCCTTCTCCGTCGATCCGACCACCCTGGCCGTCACCCAATGGACCCATAGCGAGACGGGCGGTCTGGACCCTGCTGTCAACGTCGAGCCGCAACTGGTCGAGGTGAGGAGCTTCGACGGCGAGACGGTGTCCGGCTTCCTCTACCGGCCCGACCCCGCCGAATTCCCCGGCAAGCGGCCGCTGATTGTCGATATCCACGGCGGTCCTGAAGGCCAGACGCGCCCCGATTTCCTGGGCGCGCAGAACTATCTGTTAAACGAGATGGGCGTGGCCCTTTTCTTCCCGAACGTGCGCGGCTCGTCCGGCTTCGGCACCCGGTTCGTCAATCTGGACAACGGCCCGTTCCAGCGCGAGAATTCGGTCAAGGACATCGGCGCTTTCCTGGACGCGCTCGAGGTCGATCCCACCCTTGACGCCTCGCGCTTCGCCGTCACCGGCGTCTCCTACGGCGGCTACATGTGCTACGCCGCCGCCGTGCATTACAGCGACCGGCTGAAGGGGGCGAACTGCTATGTCGCCATCTCCAACTTTGTCACCTTCCTAGAAAACACCCAGTCGTATCGCCGCGACCTGAGACGGGTGGAATACGGCGACGAACGGGATCCGGCTCAGCGCGCCCAGCTTCACGCCATCTCCCCCCTGACCAGCGTCGACAAGATCACCATTCCGCTTCTGGTCGCCACCGGTGGAAACGATCCCCGCGTCCCGGCCTCCGAAGCCGACCAGATCGTTAGCGCGGTCCGCAGCCGCGGAGGCACGGCCTGGCACCTGCTGGCCCAGAACGAGGGCCACGGCTTCCACAAGAAGGAGAACGAGGACTACTATTTCTGGACCAGCCTTCTGTTCTGGAAACAGACCCTGCTGGGCGAGGCGGCGCGCTAGGCGACACGGTTCCAGTCACGCTCCATGTTCTTCAAACGCCTTGTCGCGGCGGGCGCGGCCCTCGTCGTGCTCGCTGCGGCGCCCGCCACGTCCCAGACCCGTCCTCCGGTTCGTACCGACCATCATGTCCATGTCCACGCCCCGGCCATTCGGGAGATTCTGACGGCCTATTGCGACAGTCCGGGGCGGATCAGCGCCTGTGATCCAGCCTTCGTCAAACCACTGACGGCCAAAGATCTTCTGGCGGATATGGACCAGACGGGCGTCCAGACGGCTTGGATCATGTCCACGGCCTATCTGGCCGAGAGCCCGATGATGG
The DNA here is from genome assembly GCF_059424365.1 of Brevundimonas sp. GW456-12-10-14-LB3. Lineage (NCBI taxonomy): Bacteria > Pseudomonadati > Pseudomonadota > Alphaproteobacteria > Caulobacterales > Caulobacteraceae > Brevundimonas > Brevundimonas sp. GW456-12-10-14-LB3. Next base: position 82,940 of record NZ_JBWKZJ010000001.1, on the reverse strand, counting down.
TTCCGCCGCTGGCCGACGCGGCCGACCGCGTCCATGTCGCCAACGCCTTCACCGTGGCCATCGCGGCCGCACATCCCGAGCGGCTGGTCGCCTTCATCTCGGTCAATCCGCTGGCGCCCGAGGCTCTGGCCGAAATCGAAGCGTGGAAAGGCGAGCCTTTTGCAAAGGGATTGAAGCTGCATCTGACCAACTCGGGCGTCGATCTTCGCGATCCCGGTCAGGTTCGCCGTCTTGCCGCCGTCTTCGACGCCGCCTCGGACGCCGGCCTGACCATCATGATCCACATGCGAACCCGCGCCTCCGACTATGGCGCCCAGGATGTGCGCGTCTTCGTCGAACAGGTTCTGCCTCATGCACGCGGCGTCCCGGTTGTCATCGCCCATTCGGGCGGCTGGGGCGGACTGGATGCGAACACTTGGGACGCGCTGGAGGCCTTCCGGCAGTCGCTGGCGACGGATCACAAGCGTTTTCCAAACCTCTATTTCGACCTAGCCCAGGTCTTCGACGCCGACACGCCGCCCGGAGATCGCGAAAGGCTGGTCGATCTGATGCGACGGATCGGCGTCGATCGGTTCGTACCAGGATCCGACTGGCCGTTCTCGGGCCCTCTGGACGCCTATCTGAACGACGCCATGGCCTTGTTGCCGCTGACTTCAGACGAGGCCGAAGCGTTACGGCTGAGGCAGGTCGAGCTAAAAACTGGGGCATAATCTCCGGGCGGCGTGCGAACCAGGTGGGCAGGGGCGCCCGCAGCCGAACTGAAAGTCCGGGGTTCAGCGGGACCAGGTCCAGCGTTCCGCCGATCCGGGCCGCGCGGCGGCTCATGTCGGGCAGGCTCTTGCCGCCATCCCGCAGCCTTGGGGCAGGTCCATGCCGTCGTCCGAGACCGATATGACGACGGCCTCGGACTCGCTCTCAAGGCGGATGTCCACGCGAGACGCCTGGGCGTGTTTGACCGCGTTGGTGATCGCCTCCTGAAGAATACGGTAGATGTTGATCCTGGCCTCCGGACTGAAACCCTCGACGGGCGCGCCCGGCGCGGCGGTCCAGGTCAGTTCGATACCCACCAGACGCAGGCGGGGCGCCATGCGCTCATGGAAAATGGCGATGGCGACCTCCAGCGAGTCATCCACGCCATTCATCGAGTCGATGATCAGCCGCAGATCGTCGATGGCGATCCGCACGCCCTGGCGCAGGGTTTCGACATCGGGCGCGCCGCCTCTCAACTGGGCCAGCGAGACCAGATGGCCGCCGACTCCGTCGTGCATGTCGGCACCCGGCGCTGGCGCTCCTCATTGATGGCGATCATTCGCTCCTGCTCTCTGAGGCGCAGTTAGGTGGAGCGGATCTCGGCCTCCTTGAGCTGCACCTGTTCCGCCAGACGTTCGCGCGCCATGGTGGCGCCTCGGCCGGAGCAACCGGCCCTCACAAGGTGTTCGTGTTGGACGACGGTTGAGGGGCGCGCTGTGGAGCGCAACTCAAAGTTTACGTTCTGAGGCCACACCGCCGCCATGACAGGCAAGAACTCCGACTATTCGATAGACGCCTTGTGCCGCGCCAACCGGACCTCCGCTCCGGAGGGACGGTTTGAGACTGTGTTGAAATGGATGACGGTGATCGGTGTCGGGGCGCTGATCGTCACGATACTGGGTGGGCTTCTCGCCCTGAACGCGGCGACGATCAGAGCGTGGCTCAAGCCGGTCGTTGCCGGAGCCTTCCTGCTGGGGCTCGGTCTCGTGGGCCTAAGCTGGGTCTTCAGCTTCGGCGTCCTTGTCCGGGAACTTCATGCGAGATCACAGGGGCGGTTCCAGCGCAGCCACGATTTGGCGGCTTCCTTTGCCGGGGAGGTAGCGGATCAGTTCTCGAAGGACGAGATCACAAGTCGGCTGAAATCCGTGCGTCTCGAGTTGAAGCTCAACGCGCGCACCCCGGACAAGCTACCGATCGCCGTTGGTCTCATCGCGACGAGCGCGGCCGCCGTACGGTTCATCGTCTCTCCGGAGGGAGAGCTTGCGGTCGGAGCGGCCGCCAATCTCAAGTCCGCCGTGGAGGGGGGCGATCCGGCCGGGGCCCTCGGCGCGCTCGCCACCGGCCTCGCCCCGGAGCTGGCCATTATCGGGTTCGGCGTCCTGCTCGGCAGCTACATCGTGCGGGGGATGATCCACACGGATCACGAACGCCTCCTCAGAACGGAGAGCCTTCTGGAAAGGGCCGAGGCGATCGCCCGTTCGCCCAAGAAGCCCGTCGCCGTCCCATCAGGCCCAGCGACATGACGCGGGAGAGATGACCTGTCGTGGCGCACCAGCGACATCAAGATCGCCGTTCGCGTCGCCTTATGACCAGATGGCTAGCGTCGCTGGATCAGGCGGGGAACGTCATAGCGCTTGCCGTCAAATGAAAGGCGGATCGTGCGAGGCGCGACCGCTTGGTCGGTCGTGCTGCACTCACCGTTCTTGGCCTCCCTAGACGTGCTCTGAGTGATCCGCTCCAGCACCGAAATATCCTGCCCCTTCTGGCCCGGGACCATTCGAAGGATCCGCTCGGTCACAACAGTCTCGCCGGCGCAGGACAGATCCCATTGCCCTTGACTGCGTTCGACGATCAGGTCGTCTAAGACTAACGCGAGGGCCGCGCCCCGTGGCTCGTAGAGGGACAGCGTGGTTTCCTTGAACGGGTTAGGGCGCGAACTGCCGACCCATTCGCGTCTCACGCCAAACGCCAGTCGATCTGGCCCGAGGCTGTATGGCGCAGTGTCGAAAGAAATTCGGGAAAGCCGGACAGCGTCGTCGTCCATGGCGTGGGGAATGCGGAGCCGATGGCGCGGCGTGCCGGTTGGCTCGTCGACGACGAGCACATCAAAGATCACCCAGCGTCGAATCCACGCCAACCTCAGCAATAAGCGGGATGGCGACCAGAAGCAGTCCTGGCCTTCCCCGCCGGCGAAGACAGAAGGGCGTGAGGGTTTATCGACGAGGGCGAGGGCAGGGTGAGCGTGCGATTTCCAGTTTTCATAGTGCGCTCGCCGTCCGCGACCGCATTGGGGTAGGCTTGACGAACGATCGCCCCGATGTCCCCGCATTCCTGATCCTGTGCACGCGCGAGCGTCGGCAAGCACAGCGCCAACATCAGCGTCGCCAGACTCCATCCGCCGACCGTCCGCATGGTCTCTCCCTTCACAGCTTTTGACAGCCGCTGAACTATGGTCTGTTGCCGATAGACATTGAGCATCGTTTTCGTCACGGAAGTTCCCGGTCAATGGGAAGTCGGGGCCTTGGCTTGGGGCAAGTGGATCGATCCGTAGGGGACGCCGTCCATCCTGGCAAAGGCGACCAATTCTCCTACGGATCGACGACGGAGACTCCCAATGGGAAGCCACGACGCGCTTCTTCGTCCAGGCGATAGGCCTAGTAGGCGACCGGCCGATAGATCCAGGTTTTTATGAATCCTTTAGGCGAAGGGCTGGGAGTCACATCGCGCCATTATGCGTCTTGATGGTCCTGTCCCGCTCGAACTTTGAGCGAGGAGGCCGACATGGCCGATGTGATCTTTCTGGCGATCGGGGCAGGGGCGTTCGCCGTCTTCGCCCTGCTGGCCACAGCGTTGAAGCGGGTGTGACGATGATCGCCATGCTCTGGGGGGCGGGGGCGCTTGTCGTCGCCGTTTACATGGTCGCGGCGCTGCTGCGGCCCGAGCGGTTCTGAGGAACCGGGACGGATTTCATGAACATTCAAGGATGGGGCGAGATCGCCGTGACCCTTGGGCTGGCCGTCATGCTCGGCTGGCCCATCGGCATTTATATGTCGCGCGTCTGGAACGGCGAGCGGACCTGGCTGGACCCGATGTTGAAGCCGGTCGAGGCCGTCTTTTACGGCGCGGCGGGCGTCGATCCGAAACGCAGCCAAGGCTGGCTGGCATATGCCGGCGCCCTGCTGGCCTTCAACCTGGCGGGCTTTGTGCTGCTGTACGCCATCCTGCGTCTGCAGGGCTTGCTGCCGCTGAACCCGCAGGGGTTTGCGGGCGTGTCGCCGCACCTGGCCTTCAACACCGCCGTCAGCTTTGTCACCAACACCAACTGGCAGAGCTATGGCGGGGAGGCGACGATGTCGACCTTCAGCCAAATGGTCGGGCTGACGGTACAGAACTTCGTGTCGGCTGCGACCGGGGCGACCATAGCGGCGGCCCTGGCGCGGGCCTTCGTCGCCCATCGCGGCGAGGGCGTCGGCAACTTCTGGGCCGACCTGACGCGGACCACCCTCTATGTGCTGCTGCCCGCCGCCTTCGTGCTGGCGGTCGTTCTGGGCGGACTGGGCGTTGTGCAGAGCCTGGCGGCGAACGTTCAGGCGACAGGCGTCGAGGGCGGGTCCCAGAGCCTGCCGCTGTTTCCGGCGGCCAGCCAGGTGGCGATCAAACAGTTGGGCATCAACGGCGGCGGCGTCTTCAACGTCAACGGCGCCCATCCCTTCGAGAACCCCAACGCCATCACCAATCTTCTCAGCGCCGTGGCGATCAACGTCATGGGTTGGGCGGCCTTCTTCGCCTTCGGCCGCACGGCTCTGGCGGGACGCGACGTCCGCGCTCTTGCGGCGGCGGCGCTGATCCTGCTGAGCGTCGCCAGCGCGGCCATGTATGTGATTGAGACCCAGCCGGCCCCGGCCCTGGTCGCGGCCCAGGTGGACGCCTCGGTCAATATGGAGGGCAAGGAGGTCCGCTTCGGCGCGCCCGCCTCGACCGTCTGGTCCGTGGTCACGACCGGCGCCTCGAACGGCTCGGTCAATTCGATGCACGCCAGCTATATGCCGCTGGGCGGGGCCTTGCAGATGTTCCTGATGCAGCTGGGCGAGATCCTGCCCGGCGGGATCGGGTCGGGCATCGCCATCATGGTGGTCATGGCCCTGCTGTCGGTCTTCGTCGCCGGCCTGATGGTCGGACGGACGCCCGAATATCTGGGCAAGAAGATCGAGGCGCGCGAGATCCAGTTCGCCATGATCGCGGTGCTGGTTCTGCCGCTGGCCATCCTGGGCTTCGCGGCGGTCAGTGCAGTGTTCCCCAACGCCTTGGCGGGGCTGCTGAACGACGGCCCGCATGGCCTTTCGGAGATCCTCTACGCCTACACCTCGGCGGCGGCGAACAACGGCTCTGCCTTTGCGGGTCTGACCGCCAACGCCCCCTGGTGGAACACGACCCTGGGTCTGGGGATGCTGTTCGGTCGGTTTGTTCCGGCCGTCGCCGTTCTGGCCATCGCCGGCAGTTTGGTCGTCAAGCCCAAGCTGGCGCCCAGCGCCGGCGCACTGCCCACCGACAACGGCCTGTTCATCGGCCTGCTGATCGGCGTGATCCTCATCCTCGGCGGCCTGCAGTTCCTACCCGCCCTCGCCCTGGGACCGATCGTCGAGCACTTCCAGGTGCTCGCGGCGGTCGCCGGCGCCTGATCCTTCGGACATCCTGACATGACACAAATCACACTCGATCCCCGCGAGGGCGGCGGTGCGTCGCCCCTCGCGGGCGGTCTCTCCGGGGCGATGATCGGGCGCGCAGTCGGCGACGCCTTCGTCAAGCTGAACCCGGTCAAACTGGTCAAGAACCCGGTTATCTTCACCACCTGGATCGTGGCGCTTCTGTCCACGATCTCGGCGGCGGCGGCCATGGCCGGCGGTCAATCGGCGGGCTTTGCGGTGCAACTGGCGCTGTGGCTGTGGGCCACGGTCCTGTTCGCCAATGTCGCCGAAAGCGTCGCCGAAGGGCGGGGCAAGGCGGCGGCCGATAGTCTGCGCGCCACCCGCGTCACAACCAAGGCCAAGCTGATCGTCGATCCCGAGACCGGCATGGTGATCCCGACCAATGCGTCGGATCTTGAGATCGGATCCGTCATCCTGGTCGAGGCCGGCGATGTCATCGCCTCGGACGGCGAGATCATCGAGGGCGTGGCCTCGGTCAACGAGGCCGCCATCACCGGCGAGAGCGCCCCGGTGATCCGCGAAAGCGGCGGCGACCGTTCGGCGGTGACCGGCGGCACCACCGTGGTGTCCGACTGGATCAAGGTGCGCATCACCGCCAAGCCGGGCTCGACCTTCCTGGACCGCATGATCGCCATGGTCGAGGGCGCGGATCGACGCAAGACGCCGAACGAACTGGCTCTGGCCGTGCTGTTGGTCGGCCTGACCCTGATCTTCCTGATCGCGGTCGTGACCCTGGTGGGCCTGGGCGCCTATTCGGGCGTCGATCTGGACCCGATGGTGCTGGGCGCCCTGTTCATCACCCTGATCCCAACCACGATCGGGGGCCTGCTGTCCGCCGTCGGCATCGCCGGCATGGACCGGTTGCTGAAGGTGAACGTGCTGGCCACCTCGGGCCGTGCGGTGGAGGCGGCAGGCGACGTCGACACCCTGCTGCTCGACAAGACCGGCACCATCACCTTCGGCAACCGCATGGCGACCGACGTCATCCCGGTTCCCGGCGTGCGCCCCGAGGCCGCCCTGGCCGCGGCCGTCATGGCGTCCCTGGCCGACGAGACGCCTGAGGGCCGGTCCATCGTCGAGCTGGGCCGCAACGCAGGCGTCTCGGTCGAACAACCTGTCGGCGCCGTCGCCATCCCCTTCACCGCCGTCACCCGCCAGTCGGGCCTGGACGTCGGCAAGGACAGCTGGAGGAAGGGCGCGGTCGATGCGGTGTTGAAGGATCTGAACCTGTCCGACGGCGCGGCTCCCGCCGAGTTCCGTCAGGCGGTGGACCGGATCGCCCGTTCGGGCGGCACGCCCCTGGCCGTGACCCAGAACGGCGTGCTGGTCGGCGTCATCCACCTGAAGGACGTGGTCAAGCCGGGCGTGAAGGCGCGCTTCGCCGACCTGCGTCGCATGGGCCTGCGCACCGTCATGATCACCGGCGACAATCCGGTGACGGCGGCGGCCATCGCCTCGGAAGCCGGGGTGGACGACTACCTCGCCGAGGCGACGCCCGAGGACAAGATGCGCCTGATCAAGGCCGAACAGGCCAAGGGCCGTCTGGTCGCCATGTGCGGCGACGGCGCCAATGACGCGCCCGCTCTGGCCCAGGCCGATGTCGGGGTGGCCATGCAGACCGGCGCCCAGGCCGCGCGCGAGGCCGGCAATATGGTCGATCTGGACAGCGATCCGACCAAGGTCATCGAGATCGTCGAGGTCGGCAAGCAACTGCTGATCACGCGCGGCGCCCTGACCACCTTCTCGGTCGCCAACGACGTGGCCAAGTATTTCGCCATCATCCCGGCCATGTTCGTGGTCGCCCTGCCGTCGCTCGGCGCGCTGAACGTGATGCGTCTGCACAGTCCCGAAAGCGCCATACTGTCGGCGGTGATCTTCAACGCCCTGATCATCGTCGCCCTGATCCCGCTGGCGCTGAAGGGCGTCAAATACCGGGCCATCGGCGCCGGCGCCCTGCTGGGTCGCAACCTGCTGATCTACGGCGTGGGCGGTCTGATCGCGCCGTTCGTCGGCATCAAGCTGATCGATCTCGTCATTTCCGCGCTGGGCCTGGCCTGATGCGCGCTTCCAAGGATATCTCCATGCGTAATCGTCTCAACAAGGCCTCCGGCCGTAACGACGCCTGGTTCGCCGCCGCCAGTATCGCCGCAATCGCAGGCCTGGGCCTATGCAGCGAGGCCAAGGCGCAGGATGTTTCGGCAAACGTCGCCCTGACGTCCGACTATGTCTTCCGCGGCGTCAGCCAGACGCAGGAAGATCCGGCGATCTCGGCGGGCGTCGATCTGACCCGCAATGGCTTCTACGCCGGCGGCTGGGCCTCCAATGTCGATTTCGGCGACGACACCCACGCCGAGGTCGATCTCTACGCCGGCTATCGGCCCGAGGTGGCGGGCTATGCCCTGGACTTCGGCGTCATCGGCTATCTGTACGCCGGCCAGCCGGACGGCGCGGACTATGACTATGTCGAGCTGAAAGCGGCGGCCTCGCGCGCTGTAGGTCCCGCGACCCTGGGAGCGGCGGTCTATTATTCACCCGACTTCTTCGGCGCATCGGAGGACGAGGCGTCCTATGCGGAGATCAACGGCGCCGTCAGCCCAGCCGAGAAATGGACTGTTTCTGGCGCCGTCGGGCGTCAGTGGGTGTCTTCGGACCTAGACTACACCACCTGGAACCTGGGCGCGGCCTATCAGCTGACCGACACCCTGGCCGTCGACCTGCGCTATCACGACACCGATCAACACGACTTCGGCGATCTCTACGGCGCGCGCGCCATAGCGACGCTGAAGGTGACCTTCTGAGGCGAGGACCATGGTCAACCAACTGCGTCCAGCCATCGTGATGATGGCTCTTTTCACCCTCCTGCTGGGGCTGGCTTATCCGCTGGCGGTGACGGGGATCGCCCAGATCGCCTTCCCCAGCCAGGCCAACGGCAGCCTGGTGCGCGACGCCGGCGGTCGGGTCGTTGGCTCGGCCCTGATCGGACAGCCGTTCGCGGGTTCGACCTATCTGCATCCGCGCCCCTCGGCTGCGGGCGACGGCTATGACGCCGCCGCCTCGTCGGGCTCGAACATGGGGCCGTTGAACCCGGACCTGGCGGCGCGGGTCGCCGAAAGCGCCCAGGCCATCCGCGCCGAGGACGGTCCCGGCGTCATCCCCGCCGATGCGGTGACGACCTCGGGTTCTGGCCTCGACCCGGACGTGTCCCCGGCCTACGCTCGGCTTCAGGCCGCGCGGATCGCCCGCGCCAGAGGCGTTTCCGTGCAGCAGGTCCAGACGATCATCGACGCGCAGACCGAGGGGGCCTTCCTCGGCTTCATCGGCCAGCCGCGCGTCAATGTTCTGCTGACCAACAGGGCGCTGGACGCCCGCTTCGGCGCGGAGGGCTGATTGCCCGAGACGGCGCCCGAAACGCCCGCGACTTCAGCCGTTCCGCGCCGCAAGCGCGGGCGGCTGAAGGTGTTTCTGGGCATGTCGCCCGGCGTGGGCAAGACCTATGAAATGCTGCGCGCCGCTCGTCGCCGAAAGGCTGAGGGGCTGGATGTCGTCGTGGGTCTGGTTGAGACCCACGGCCGCAAGGAGACCATGAGTCTGCTGCGCGGGCTGGAGGTCATGCCGCGCGCGCCGATCGACCATCGTGGGCGGTCGCTGATGGAGTTCGATCTCGACGGCGCCCTGGCGCGCCGCCCGGGTCTGCTGCTGGTTGATGAGTACGCCCATTCCAACGCGCCGGGTTCGCGCCATCCGAAACGCTGGCAGGACGTGGAAGAGCTGCGCGACGCCGGGATCGACATCTGGACGACGCTGAACATCCAGCATCTGGAAAGCCTCTCCGACGTTATCCTGCGCATCACCGGCGTGCGTCAGCGCGAAACGGTGCCCGACAGCCTCCTGACCGAAGCCGACGACATCGAGGTGGTGGACATCACGCCCGAGGACCTCCGCGCTCGCCTGGCCGAGGGCAAGGTCTATGTGCCCGAGACGGCGCAGGTGGCGTCCGAGAACTTCTTCAAGCTGGAGAATCTGACAGCCCTGCGCGAACTGGCCCTGCGCCGCGCGGCCCAGACGGTGGACGATCAGCTGTTGTCCCATCTGCGGGACCGCGGCGTGTCCGGGCCCTGGGCGGCGAGCGAGCGGATCATGGTCCTGGTGGGCGGCGACGCCATGAGCGCGTCTCTGGTGCGGACCGGGCGACGGATGTCGGACATGATGATGAACGCCCCTTGGTCGGTGGCCCATGTGGAACGGCCGTCGGGCTCGCGCTCTGACGCTCGCTCCATGGCGCGCCTGTCCGAGGCCTTCAAACTGGCCGAGCAACTGGGGGCGCGCCCGGTGACGCTGAGCGGCGACGACGTGGTGCGCGCCGTCCTGGATCACGCCCATCGCAACAACGTCACCCAGATCGTCATCGGCAAGACGCGAGGCGGGCGGTTCGCCGAATGGACCGGCCGGGCCCTGGCGACCGAACTGCTGCGCAAGGCCCAGGGCGTCGCGGTTCATGTGGTGACCGAAGGCGATCTGGCGGCGCCCGAACCGGCGACGCGGGCGGGAGCGCGCGGCGGCGCGGATTGGCGCGCCTATAGCGCGAGCGCCGGCTCCATCGGTGCGGCGACGGGCGTCGCCCTGCTGCTGGACACGCGGTTCGAGCGGGTCGATCTGGGCGTCATCTATCTGGCGGCGGTCGTGGCGGCTGCGGTGTTGAACGGCCTGCGCCCGGCCCTGGGGGCGGCGACCCTGGCCTTTCTGACCTACAACTTCCTGTTCCTTCAGCCGCGCTACAGTTTCCTGATCGGCTCGCCGACCGACTTTCTCACTCTGGTGCTGTTCTGGGCCGTCGCACTGGGCGCCGGGGCCCTGGCGGGGCGGGTGCGCGAACAGGCCCGCGCCGCCCAGAGGCGCGCCGCCGCCGTCTCGGCCTTGCTGGCCGCCAGCCAGACCCTGTCTGCCGCCCAGGATCGCGCCGGCACGGCTCTAAGCCTGGCCGAACAGGCGTCGGCCGCTGCGGGTGCGGGAGCCGTGGTCTTGCTGCCGGACGGAGACGACATCGTCCCGGCGGCCGCCAGTCCGGAAGGCGCGACCCTGGGCGCCGACGCCATGGCGGCCGCCCGCTGGGCCTGGATGCATGGCGAGGTCGCCGGACACGGCACCGGCACCCTGCCGCAGAGCCGATGGCGGTTCCAACCCCTGCAGGGGGTTCGGGGACGGGCAGGGGTGGCGGGCATCGACGCCTCGGCCGTGACGGCCGGTTCGGACGAGGAGCGCCTGGCCCTGGCCCTGCTCGATCAGGGCGCCGTTGCGCTGGAGCGCGCCGACCTTGCGGGACAGGCGCTGGAGACTGAGACTCTGCGCCGCGCCGACCGTTTCCGCGCCGCCCTGATGAACTCGGTCAGCCACGATCTGCGCACGCCCCTGTCCACCGTCCTGGGCTCGGCGACGACGCTGATCGACTATGGTGCGACCCTGAAGCCCGAGGTTCGCGACGATCTTTTGCTGAGCATCCGCGAAGAGGCCGAACGCCTGTCCCGCTACGTCGGCGACCTGCTGGACATGACTCGGCTGGAGGGCGGCGGGCTGAACGTCCGCACCGACTGGACCGATGTGCGCGACATCCTGAACGCCGCCGCCGACCGGGTGTCGCGCCGCCTGGGCCAGCGCAAGGTCACACGAGACTTTCCCGCCCAGCTCAGCATGGTCGAGGCCGATCCGGGCCTCTTGGAACAGGCGGTGGTCAACATTCTGGAAAACGCCATCGCCTACAGCCCCGACGGCACGACCATCGAACTGGCGGCTTATGAGGATCGCGGCGCCGTCGTCATCTCCATCGAGGACGAGGGCAGGGGCATCCCGACTGCGGAGCTGGAAAGGGTGTTCGACAAGTTTCGGCGTATGGAGGAATCCACCGACCGTGCAAAAGGGGCCGGCCTGGGGCTCGCCATCGCCAAGGGCTTCGTCGAGGCCATGCGCGGCCGCATCGCCGCCGCCAGCCCGATCCAGGACGGACCGGACGGTGAAAAGCGCGGAACTCGAATTCTGATCAGCCTGCCCAAGTCCATCGCCACCCATCCGGATCTGCTGTGATGACCGCCGTTCGCCCCCAGATTCTGGTCATCGACGACGAACCACAAATCCACCGGTTTCTGTCGCCTGCGCTCGACGCCGCCGGCTATGAACCCAAGCGCGCCGACAGCGGACAGGAAGGCCTGCGCGCCATCGCCCTGTGGAACCCCGACGCCGTGGTCCTGGACCTGGGCCTGCCCGATATGGACGGCAAGGACGTGCTGACCCGCGCGCGCGAGTTCTACAAGGGACCGATCATCATCCTGTCCGCACGCGACCGCGAGGCGGAAAAAATTGCGGCCTTGGACCTGGGGGCCAATGACTATGTGGAAAAGCCATTCGGCGTCGGCGAATTGCTGGCGCGCATCCGCGCAGGCTTGCGCCAAGGCATGCTGACGCCGGTCGCTGGCGGGGTGGTCACGGCGGAGGATGTCATAATCGATCTGGACCGCCGGATCGTCACCCGCGCCGGCGAGCGGGTGAAGCTGCGGCCCAAGGAGTACGACGTCCTGGCCTATCTGGCGCGCAACGCCGGCAAGGTGCTGGGCCATGTCGATCTGCTGAAGACCGTCTGGGGCGCCGGCCACCTGCACGACGTCCAGTATCTGCGTGTCGTGATCGGCCAACTCCGGCACAAGCTGGAGAAAGACCCAGCCCAGCCCGCTTTGCTCGTCACCGAACCAGGCATTGGGTATCGGCTTGCCACTTGATTCAGCCGACCGGTAGCCGAGGCGGGACGGCGGCGCCATGGCGATTATCTGAAGATGCTCTTTGGGTTAAAGACCTGACCGCCGACGGCGCTGAGAGCTGCTGTGGTCATAGAATGGCAACGCACATGGAGGCGACCTCAATGGAGGTTGGCCATGCGCCAGTCTGACCTATTCATCCAACCCAAGCGCCATGGAACACGGGCTGGTCTGATCGGCCCCGAGGCGCCGCTCAAGCCAAAGCACATCTGGGCCTTCCGCCAGCGCTCATTCGTCATCCAGCAGAAGACGGGTAGGCCTGTGCCGTTCGAAATCACAGAGGCCGCGCGTGACGCAATCGCTGCCTGGTTAAAGGTCCGGGGTCAGCGCGATGAGGACTGGCTGTTCCCCAGTCGTAGCCGGCCGGGGCAGCACATCGGCGCCCGACAGGACGCCCGGCTCGTCGATCAATGGATTCGGATGATCGACCTCGAATCGCAGGGTACGGAACTCACAGCCTCCGCCGCACTAAGGTGTCTCTCGTCTACAAGGAGACCGGTAACCTGCGGGCTTGCCAACTCCTATTGGGTCACCGGAAACTGGAGAGCACTGTCCGATACCTCGGCATCGAGGTGGACGACGCCCTGGAGATGTCAGAGCAGATCGATCTGTGACTCTCGACCGGGCCTGAAACGGGCCCGGTCATGTCTGCTAAGGGTGGGTTTGAAAAGCATGCATCGCGCCCGAAAGCGTGCCTCAGATCCACGCGCGAATGTCCTCTATCCGGCATAGTCCACATGACCGCCGTTGGCGCTCAGTTGCCAGCCAGAGTGGCCAAGCCGGACGTTCGTCTGTGGTGAGGTATGCCAGCCGCGCGGCCCTCCTCCTGTGCCTCGTCAGCCCGACTATGGGCATTGGACCGGCACGGGCCCAGGCCGTGGACTGGTCCGCCGCCGGCGGCGGACTGTTCGGCTTCTCGTCTGAGGACAGGGAGGGCGTCGGTGAGTTCGAAGCGCTGAGCGACAGGATCGCGGCGCTCAGCCAGCCTTACCAGGCGGCTGTGGAGGCCGCCGCGCGGCGACACGGCCTCGACGAGAAGCTGCTTCACGCCGTCGTCATTGTTGAAAGCGCCTATCGACCCGAGGCCTGTTTGATCGCCGGCGCCTGTGGCCTGACCCAATTGATGCCCGGGACAGCCGCCGATCTTCAAGTTCCGAATCGTTTGGAGCCGGAGGAGAACGTGCGCGGCGGCGTGGCCTATCTGGCGCAGCAACTCGTCCGGTTCGGCGACGTGCGGCTGGCTCTGGCCGCCTACAACGCCGGACCCCCCGGGTGGCCCGGCTCGGACAGATCCCCGACATCGCCGAAACCCGCCAGTACGTCGCGAGCGTTCTGGGCTGCTACCTCCGCCCTGACGGCGGGCCGGCGGATCCTCACCGTCCAGCAATGCCAGCCTACGGGAGGCTCCCAGTGGTGACGGAGCCCGCGTTTTCGGCGGTGGAGGAGGGCGCGCTCCTGACGCGCGCCGAGACCTCCGCCTTCCTGGCGCAGCGGGGCATCCGGCTCAAGCCGGCCCCGCTGGCGCAGCTTTGGTCCACCCGGTCGGACGGACCTCCGTGTCTCCACGTCCGTTCAAAACCCTTCTATCCCCGCAATCTGCTGGAAGCCTGGGCGGCGGCCCAGATATTGGGGCTCCGCACCGGCGCCCCCGCCGCCGCCCAGAGCCGACGCCGTGTCTGATCGGACGCCCCGATCCGACGGCCCCAACCTCTTCTCCGCCCATCCGAAGGCGGTGAGGGAGCGGATCGTGACGGACGTGATCCTCGACCGCGCGGAATCGACGCCGGTTCCGCCTCCAAGAGGCCGGGCGACCCCGTTCCGGTTAAACGACGACGGCGTCCAGCCCGGCGGTCCGGATGACCGGCTTTTGCTCTGGCCCGAGGTTCAAAACCTCGTCGGCTTCAGCCGAACGACGGCCTGGCGCATGCAGCGGGCAGGACTCTTCCCTTGGCCCATACCCGTGTCCCCAGGTCGGGTCGGATGGCGGGAAAGCGAATTGAACGCCTGGAAAAGGGCGAGGCGAGGCGCCGAACCGGTTCCCGGCCGAGCGCCGGGCGGCGAGCGGCGTTTCAGCCCGCCGAGCCCGCCGAGCCCGCCGCGTCTGCCGGGCATGCCACTGTCGTCGCGGGAGAACGGTCCGTCCCGCGAGCGGGCGCCCGGTTCGGCGACGACGGGGTCGGTTCCGCCGCAATCCCCAACACCACCTCCACCTCCACCGTGTACGCCGCCCGCAGTGGCGGCGCGCAAGCCGCGACGACGTTCACGTGGTCCGGATCCAGCTCAGACGGACTTCGGCTTCTAGCCTTCATCTTCAACTCTGGCCCCGACCTCAACTTAGGCCTCGGTCGATGCGGCGACGGTCTTACGGGGCGGGCCCTCGACTGTATCGTCTGACTGGCGCCACCTCTTCAGGTGATCCCTAATTTCCGTCACTGCGTGGAGGCGCGCCATGACGTGGGAATGATCGACATGGTGCGGACTCGGTCCGTCATTTCGGGATCACTGAGGACGCTCCCCCGCGTCCATGGAGTTCGCGCTACCGACCCGAGGCGGTCAGGATCTGTTGGAAAGGCGAAGTGGCCAATCGACAGCCAAGGCAAGCACGATCTATCGCGGCCGATGGAAACAGCTGACGCCGAACGAATGGTCCCGCATGACCTCGCTCCGCTTGCCCGATCGCGGGCCAGTCGTGAGCGCTCGCTGGGTACGTGGCTGATTAGCAGGCTGGGGACGAGCTGGTTCTACGCCATGGCCGACACGATTCACTTCGGGGCACAAGCGGGCGCCGACGCCTTTCGTCGCTGGATGATGGCGAGGGTCGATTAAGGAGACGGCGCGATCCGGCTGACGACAGTGCTGCGTGCTTGGCGGACTCTCGTTCTCTCTTCGCCTGAGATGGTTCGGGCATATCGCCGAATCGCGCCTCAAACCGCTGTGGAAGTGAGACAGAACTCCCGGACCAGGCGAAACTGGAGATAACCGAACACACCTCGAACGCCCTGAAAAGCCATCTGAAGCGGTGTTGTGATAGGCGGGTGTTTAGGTGGGCGTATAGAAAAAGCTAGAATTTGCGTAATAAAATTAATGCAAATGGCGGAAGCGGTGGGATTCGAACCCACGGACGGCTCGCACCGTCGCTGGTTTTCAAGACCAGTGCCTTAAACCACTCGGCCACACTTCCTTGCCGGATCGCCCGGTCGGGCGGACGCCATAGCAGGCGAACGCCCCATTAACCAAAGCGGAAATGTCTTCGGTCATCCTGTTTTTGGACGAGTGTGACGAGGCGTGCCGATGCGAATTGGACAGTGGATCCGGAGCGGCCTGGTTTTGGGGCTGTTCTCGCTGCTGGCGGCCTGTTCGACATTGGGCGGCGGGCGAGGCGGCGGCGCCGCGCCGGTGGTCAAGGATCCGGCCCCGATCGTGTCGGGGACGATGCGGCCCTATCAGGTGCGCGGGCGGTGGTACACGCCGAAGGAACAGCCCGATTATGACGAGGTCGGTCTGGCCTCCTGGTACGGCGACGCCTTCAACGGTCGGCCGACCTCGACCGGCGAACGGTTCGACATGCGCCAGCTGACCGCCGCGCATAAGACCCTGCCGCTGCCGGGCCTGGTCGAGGTCACCAATCTGGAGAACGGGCGCCGGATCGTGGTGCGGGTCAATGATCGCGGGCCGTTCGTCGATGGGCGAATCATCGACCTGTCGCGGGGCGCGGCGCAGGAGCTGGATCTGCTGCGGCAAGGCGTGGGGCGGGTGCGGGTTCGCTATCTCGGCCGGGCGCCGCGACTGGGCGGAGGCGCTGTGCTGAGGGCCGAGGCGGCGGCGCCCGCTCCCTCGACCTCGGCCGAAGCCCCGGTCGGCGCGGGCGGCGGCTTCTGGGTCCAGGCCGGGGCGTTCAGGGATCAGAACAGCGCGCGGCGGACCGCGCGCAGGCTGGGCGAGCGCGCGACCGTGGACGAGACCGGCGGACTGTACCGCGTTCTGGTCGGTCCCTGGGGCGACGCCAATGCGGCCGAGACGGCCCGTCAGGCGGTCGTGGCGCGCGGATATGCGGACGCTCTGTTGATATCCGGCGGCTAAGGCTTGCCTCCCGCGCTGCGGACGCCATTAGTGCGCCCGTGACCCGTGGGAAATTCATCAGCTTCGAAGGCGGCGAGGGCTCCGGCAAGTCGACTCAGGTCGGACGGCTGGTCGAGCGGCTGCAACCCGTTCTGGGCGACCGCCAGGTGGTCCGCACGCGAGAGCCGGGCGGATCGAAGGGGGCGGAGGTGATCCGCAACCTGGTCGTGGCCACCGACGCCGAGCCCTGGTCGGCCATGACCGAAACTCTGCTGATGTACGCTTCGCGTTCGGACCATCTGGAGCGGACCATCCGGCCGGCGCTGGAGGCCGGCGACTGGGTGGTGTGCGACCGGTTCGCCGACTCAAGCCGGGCCTATCAGGGCGCCGGCGGCGGCGTGGCCCAGAGCTTTATCGAACAGATCGATGCGGGCGTGGTCGGAGACGACCAGCCGGATCTGACCCTGGTGTTCGACCTGCCGGTCGAGGTGGGGCTGGAGCGGGCGTTCGGGCGCGGCCTGTTCGAGACGCGGTTCGAGTCCAAGGGGTTGGAGTTTCATCAGCGGCTGCGCGAGGGCTTTCTGCGCATCGTCGAGGCCAACCCTAATCGGTGCGTGCTCATCGACGCCGTGGGTTCACCGGACGAGGTCGAGGCGCGGGTCTGGCGGGCGGTGCAGGACCGGCTGCTGTGAGCGAGGACCACCCGCGCGACCGGTTCGACCTGGTCCCCGACGCGGCGGCCGAGGCGGCCTTTCTGGACGCCTGGGAGCGGGGGCGGCTGCACCACGCCTGGCTGTTGTGCGGGGTCGAGGGGACGGGCAAGGCGACCTTCGCCTATCGCGCGGCGCGGCGTGACGATCCGGTCAGCCGGCTGATCTCGGCCCAGTCCCATCCCGACCTGCTGGTGCTGGAACGGATGGTCGAGGGGGGCAAGACCAAGAAGTCGATCTCGGTCGATCAGTCGCGCGACCTGCCCGAGTTCTTTTCCAAGAGCCCTTCCCAGGCCCAGCACCGGGTGGCGATCATCGATGCGGCCGACGACCTGAACATCAATGCGGCCAACGCCTTGCTGAAGGTTCTGGAGGAGCCGCCCGAGCGGGGGGTGCTGTTCCTGGTGACCCATGCGCCGGGGCGGCTGCTGGCCACGATCCGGTCGCGCTGCCGGCGGCTGAGCTTCCCCATCTGGACGCCGGAGCGGCTGGAGACCCTGGTGCGGAACCGGACGGGGGCGGAGCCGGAGGAGGCCGAACATGCGGCGGCCATGGCGGGCGGGTCGCCGGGCGCGGCCCTGGCCCTGGCGTCGGGGGCGACCTTCGAGATGGACCAGTTGGCGCGGCGCTGGGTCGAGGGGGATGTGGACCGGGCCGAGGCCCTGGCCATAGCCGACAGGTTCCGGGGCGCGGAAGGGCAGGAGCGGTTCGACATCCTGATGGACCGGCTGATCGCGGCGGTGCGGATGCGGGCCCTGAACAGTGCGCCCGGCTTCGGCAACCGTTGGGCCGAGCTGTGGGAGCGGCTGCAGCCGTTGCCGGAGCGGGCGGCCGGGTTGAACCTGGACCGGGGCGATGTCCTCGCCGGGGCGCTGGCCGACCTGAAACGGGTTCAGGCGCAAGAGGAACGGAGAGGCTGATGCTGATCGACAGCCATGTGAACCTGCACGCCCCCCAGTTCGACGAAGACCGGGACGCGGTGATCGCCCGGGCGCGCGAGGCTGGGGTCGGTCTGATGGTCGAGATCTCCGACAAGCTGACCACCTTTGAAGCGACCCACGGGATCGCCATGGCCAACGACGACATCTGGTGCACGGTCGGGGTCCATCCGCACGAGGCCAAGGACGCGGCGGACCTGACGGCGGCGACCCTGGTGGAGCTGGCGCAGCGGCCCAAGGTGGTGGGGATCGGGGAGTGCGGGCTGGACTTCCACTATGACTTCAGCCCGCGCGAGATCCAGGCGGCGGTGTTCCGCCAGCATGTGGCCGCAGCGCGCGAGACCGGTTTGCCGCTCGTGATCCATACCCGCGAGGCGGATGAGATCATGGGGGCGATCCTGAAGGAGGAGCACGCCGCCGGCCCGTTCAAGATGCTGATGCACTGCTACACCAGCGGTGCGGAACTGGCCGGAATCGCTGCGGAACTGGGGGCCTGGTTCTCGGTCTCGGGGATCGCCACCTTCAAGGCGGCCGAGGATGTGCGGGCGGTGATCCGGGACATGCCGGCCGACCGTATAATCGTCGAGACCGACTGCCCCTATCTGGCGCCCATCCCGCATCGGGGGCGGCGCAACGAGCCGGCCTATATCCGCCATGTGCTGGACAAGCTGGCCGAGATCCGGGGCTGGAGCGCCGAGGAGGCGGACCTGAGAACCACCGAGGCCTTCTTCGGCCTCTTTGACCGGATACCGAGATCGGCATGAGCTTCGAAGTCGTCATCCTGGGCAGCGGATCTTCGGGCGGGGTGCCGCGGGGCGACGGCGACTGGGGCGTGTGCGACCCGGCCGAGCCGAGGAACCGGCGGACGCGCTGCTCGATGCTGGCGCGGAAGACCGGGCCGGAGGGGACGACCAACATCCTGATCGACACCTCGCCCGACCTGCGCGAACAGATGCTGGCCAGCGGGACCCGGCATGTGGACGCCGTCCTCTATACCCACGACCATGCGGACCAGACCCACGGGATCGACGACCTGCGGACCTTCGCCGCGCGGGCGCGCAAGCGGATTCCGGCCTGGATGGACGAGGCGACCCTGACGTCCCTGGCGCACCGGTTCGACTATATTTTCGAGAGCAAGTTCGGTTACACGCCGCTGCTGGAAGCTCGCCCCATCCCGCCGCACGGGACAAGCTGGTCGGTGGAGGGGCCGGGGGGCGCGATCCCGGTCGTGACCTTCGATCAGGGGCACGGGCCGATCCGGTCGGTCGGCTATCGGCTGGGCGACATGGCCTATTCCAGCGACGTCTCGGACCTGGACGAGGCGGCGATCCGCGCGGTGGCGGGGTGCCAGGTCTGGATCGTCGACGCCCTGCGCTACACCCCCCATCCGACCCACGCCCATCTGGACCGGGCGCTGGAGTGGATTGCGGCGGCGGACGTCGAGCGGGCGGTGCTGACGAACCTGCATATCGACATGGATTACAAGGCACTGTCGGCGATCGTTCCGGCCAATGTCGAGGTCGGGTTCGACGGCTGGACCTGCATGATCGGCTGAGTTTTTGGCAAGGTTCCGCTGGAAAGCGGACGTTTGGGACATCTGTTCGGGGTGAAAGGCGGAACTTGCCGATAGAGGCGGTTTGAGCGACGTTCGGTGTATGATCGCGACTCCCGCCCCATTGACGACGCTCGGGTTAGCTGGCGATGGCGATGACCTCGACGTGCTGGTCGCGATTGAACGGTCGTTTGGCCTTTCTTTCAAGGACGAGGAAACTTCTTCCTGGGAGACCGTAGGCGACTTTTACGAAGCCGTTCTGAGCAAGCTCGCCACGACGGTGATACAAGGCAAGTGCTCGACTTCGATGGCGTTCTATGACGTGCGGCGGTTTCTACGGAGCAGGGGAAGCGCCGGTGTTATTCGCCCATCGACAAAGCTCCGGGACCTAACACGAATACGTCAGGCTGCCGTGCTGAAGGCTTTGGCCCAAGAGACGGAAACGGCGCCTGTTCCTCTGACCTTTGGGGGGAAGACTTTTTTGGGGATCGCGCTGCTGATATTCGGCATTGCTGGCCTTCTAGCCTCTCATTCCCCGATCATGGCTGTTCTTTCGGCCATGGGAACTGTTGCGGGCTGGGTTGTCGTGCGCTCTGGTGTCGCATCATTCGGAATGATGTCCGTTGGCGATCTTTCGACGGAAATCGCGCTGTCCAACTTTGCCGTTTTCGCCGCAAAGGGCGCTGACGCTCGGCCGACGACAGTCTGGCGGATATTTCGAGATTTGCTAGCGCGGGAAGCTGGCGTTCGTCCGGAGTTGATTTCCCGCCAGACAAGGTTGTTGGCGTAGCGCCGAGCAGACCATCCGAACGTCGCGTATGGGGCGGGAACCGTCTTAGGCTAGCGGCCAGAAAGCCAATCAGCGCCCTCTGACGAGGTCCGGATTGCCGCACGATCGCGGCGATGCGCCGCCTTTTGCCTACGCCGTCCCCTCCGCCACCATCGACCGGGCGACGGCTTCGGCGACCTTGATGCCGTCGACGGCGGCCGACAGGATGCCGCCGGCGTAGCCGGCGCCTTCGCCGGCAGGGAAGAGACCGCGCACGTTCAAGCTCTGGAAGTCGGCGCCGCGGGTCATTCGGATCGGGGATGAACTGCGGGTTTCGACCCCCGTCAGAACCGCCTGGGCGTCGTCGTAGCGGGCGATCTTGCGGCCGAAGACGGGCAGGGCCTCGCGCATGGCGGCGATCACATAGTCGGGCATCAGGGGCGCCAGGTCGGTCGGGCGGACGCCCGGTTTATAGCTGGGGACGACCTCGCCCAGCGTGGTCGAGGGGCGGCCCGCCAGGAAGTCGCCGACCAGCTGGCCCGGCGCGAAATAGTCGCCGCCGCCGGCCGCATAGGCGCGGGTCTCCAGATCCCGTTGCAGTTCGATGCCCGCCAGCGGATGGTCGCTGGGATAATCCTCAGGCGAGATGCCGACCACGAAGCCGGAGTTGGCGTTGCGCTCGTTGCGCGAATACTGGCTCATGCCGTTGGTCACGACTCGGCCTGGCTCGCTGGTGGCCGCGACCACCGTGCCGCCCGGGCACATGCAGAAGCTGTAGACGGTGCGGCCATTCGAGCAATGGTGCGAAAGCGAATAGGCCGCCGCGCCCAGGTCAGGGTGGCCGGCGCAGGGGCCGAACATGGCCTTGTCGATCCACGACTGCGGATGCTCGATGCGAAAGCCAATCGAGAACGGCTTGGCCTCGATATGGACGCCGCGCTCGTAGAGGGTCTGGAAGGTGTCGCGCGACGAGTGGCCGATGGCGAAGACCACGTGATCGGCCTCCAGCGTCTCGCCAGTGTGCAGGCGCACGCCCCGAAGGACGCCCTTGTCGAGATCGATGTCCGTGACCCGGTGCTCGAAGCGGTATTCGCCGCCCAGCTTTTCGATCTTCTCGCGCATGGCCTCGACCATGGTCACCAGGCGGAAGGTGCCGATGTGCGGGTGGGCCTCGGTCAGGATTTCCTCCGGCGCCCCGGCTGCGACGAATTCGGTCAACACCTTGCGGGCCAGGAAACGCGGATCCTTGATCTGGCTGTAGAGCTTGCCGTCGGAGAAGGTGCCCGCGCCGCCCTCGCCGAACTGCACGTTGGATTCCGGGTCCAACTTGCTGCTCCGCCACAGGCCCCAGGTGTCCTTGGTCCGCTGCCGAACCACCTTGCCGCGGTCGAGGATGATCGGCTTGAACCCCATCTCGGCCAGGATCAGCCCGGCGAACAGGCCGCACGGCCCGGCCCCGATCACGACCGGCCGCAGGCGCTCGGTCCTGGGCGCCACCGCGACGGGGCGGTAGGCGACGTCTGGCGTCGGCGCCACGTGCACGTCGTCTGCGAGGCGGGCCAGCACCGCCGCTTCATCCCTAACCTCGACGTCGAGGATGTAGACTTTCAGAATCGCGGACTTCCGGCGGGCGTCGTGCGCCCGCTTCCATATCGACCAGGAGACAAGATCGTGCGGCGGCACGCCCAGCCGGGCGGCGATCGCGGCGGGCAAGGCCTCCGGCGGGTGATCGAGGGGCAGTTTGAGTTCGGACAGGCGCAACATCCGGGGCGTTCTAGCCGGTCGAGTCTTTGGATCCTAGGCGCAAGGCCCAGGATGACGGACGTGGGCGCGGCGCCCCTTCAATCCGACCCCGACTTATGCCCCTTCCAGTCGAACAACTCCTCCAGCACCTGAACCGCCTGGCCGCGCTCGGACGCCAGGTCGGGGTCGCGGTTCAGGATCAGGCGGGCGTCGTCGGCGGCGGCCAGCATCAGGGCGCGGTGGCGGATCGGGTCGGCGAAGCGGTAGGCGGGGAAGCCGCTCTGTTTCAGGCCCAGGGGGTCGCCGCCGCCGCGCAGGCGGAAGTCTTCCTCGGCGATGACGAAGCCGTCCTCGGTGCGGCGCAGGGTTTCGAGCCGTTCCTTGGCGGTTTCGCCGAGGGCGCCGTCCTGGCCGCCGTACAGCAGGATGCAGGAGCTGGCCTTTGCGCCGCGGCCGACGCGACCGCGCAGCTGGTGCAACTGGGCCAGGCCGAAGCGATCGGCGTGCTCGATGACCATGATGGAGGCGTTGGGCACATCGACCCCGACCTCGACCACGGTGGTGGCGACCAGCAGGGGAATGCGGCCGTCGGCGAAGTCGGCCATGACGCCTTCGCGCTCGGCGCCCGGCATCTGGCCGTGGGCGAGGCCGACCTCGACGCCCAGCAGGCGGCGCAGGTCGTCGGCGCGGTCGACGGCGGCGGCCAGGTCTATGGCCTCGGATTCGGCGACCAGGGGGCAGATCCAATAGGCCTGGGCGCCGGCGTCCAGCGCCGTCTTCAGCCGAGCGGCGACCTCGCCGATGCGGGCCAGAGGGACCACGGCGGTGGTGACGGGGGTGCGGCCGGGCGGCTTCTCCATCAGGCGGCTGACCTCCAGCTCGCCGTACTGGGTCAGTTCCAGGGTGCGGGGGATGGGGGTGGCCGACATGGTCAGCAGGTGGACGGCGCCGAGGCGCGGATCGCCCTTTGCCTGAAGCCGCTGGCGCTCGCTGACGCCGAACCGGTGCTGTTCGTCGATGACGGCCAGGGCCAGGCGGTCGAAGCGGACGGCGTCCTGGAACAGGGCGTGGGTGCCGATGGCGACCTGGGCGTGACCGGAGGCCAGGGCGGCCAGCTTCTCGCGCCTCTGGCCGTTGGTGTCGCGACCGGTCAGCAGGACGGAGGCGACGCCGGCCGCCTCCAGCAGGGGGCCGAGTTTTTCGTAATGCTGGCGGGCCAGGATTTCGGTCGGGGCCATCAGGGCGGACTGGAAGCCGCTGGAGGCCGCGTCGGCCAGAGCCAGGGCGGCGACGGCGGTCTTGCCCGAACCCACATCGCCCTGAAGCAGGCGGCCCATCTGTTTGCCGGAGGCCAGGTCGCGGCGGATCTCGGCGACGGCCTGGGCCTGGGCGTTGGTCAGGGTGAAGGGCAGGGCCTGGAGCAGGTGATCCGAAGCTGCTCCAGGCGCGATGACGGGCGAGGGCTTGATCTCGCGGGCGCGGCGACGGCGGGCCAGGGCCAGCTGGTGGGCCAGGAACTCGTCATAGGCCAGGCGCTGGCGGGCCGGGGCGTCGGGCGACAGGTCGGGCTCGCCCGTCGGGGCGTGCAGGGCGTCCAGCGCGGCGCGCCAGCCTAGCCAGTTCTGCTTCTTCAGCCAGGCGGGGTCCTGCCATTCCGGCAGGTCGGGGGCGGCGGGCAGAGCGGCCTGGACCAGTTTGCGCAGCTGGCGCGAGGTCAGGCCTTGCGTCGCCGGATAGACGGGTTCGGAGGCCGGGATGTCGGCGGCCTTGTCGGGCGTGACGATGTCCGGGTGGACGATCTGGACCTCGCCGTTGAAGCGCTCGACCTTGCCCGAGACCAGCCGGGTCTCGCCGCGCGGCAGGAGCCGGTCGATATGCTGGGGCGAGCCGCCGAACCAGACCAGGTGGACGAAGCCGGTCGCGTCGCTGGCGCGGACCTTCAGCGGGGCGCCGGGGCGGCTGGGGACGAACAGGCGGTCGATGACGATCTCGAAGATCCCGACCTCGCCGTCCACGGCGGTCGCGGCCTCCATGGGCCGACGGACGATGACGCCCGAGGGGCTGAGGAAGACCAGGTCGCGCACCAGCGGCCCCGCCACCTTCTGCACCAGGGGCAGGACGCGGGGGCCCACGCCCTTCAGGCTGGAGACCTCGGCGAACAGGGGGAAAAGAATCTGCGGACGCATCGCCGTGAACATAGCGTGACCATGACGGGTGGCGAAGTCCGTTCAGGAACGCTATCTGCGCTTCTTCCATTTGAGGACGCTAACGCTCGCCACGCGGTGGCTCGCTGCTTGAGCGTCCTTCAACTTTGCCGGGCAAGGATTCTTGTGGCCGAAATCGACGCGCGTTTTGAAGACGAGATGACTCCCGAGCGAAAGCAGAGGCTGGGCCGGATCCAGTTCCGGTGCTGGCGGCGGGGCTTCCGCGAGGCCGACATGGTGCTGGGGCCGTTCTCGGACCAGGTGGCGCCGACCCTGACCGAGGCCGAGCTGGACGTGTTCGAGCGGCTGATCGACGAGGAAGACCAGTGGCTCTACGGTTGGATCATCGAGCGTGATCCGACGCCGCCGGAGTTCGAGACGCCGGTGATGGCCAAGGTGCGGGCCTTCATGCGCGAGCATGTGGCCGCCGAGGTCGGCAAGGGCATCGGCTGATGGATCAGCAGGTGACTGTGCACCGGACCGACGCCGACCTGGGCGGCGCGCCGGAAGGTCTGGACGCCCTGATCGTGGCGGAGCGCGTCAAGGCCGACGGCGGCGTGGGGGTCTTTATCGCGCGCGATTATCAGCGGGCCGGCGGCTTTGTTCAGGCGTTCCGCTTCTTCTCGCAAGATGTCGAAATTCTGGAATATCCGGCCTGGGACTGCCTGCCCTATGACCGGCTGAGCCCGACGGCGGGGATCGCCGCCCAGCGGATGGCGACCCTGACGCGCCTGGCCCAGCGCAAACCGGGCGAGGCGCCGGTTCTGGTGGTCACGACGGTTGGCGCGGCCATGCAGAGGACGCCGCCCCGGTCGGTGACGACCCAGGCGGGGTTCGAGACCAGGGTCGGCCGCGATCTCGATATCCAGGCGCTGGAGCGGTACTTCGCCGCCAACGGCTATGTCCGGGCTTCGACTGTGTCGGAGCGGGGCGAGTTTGCTGTGCGGGGCGGGGTGGTGGACGTCTATCCGCCGGGCTTCGAGGAGCCGGTGCGGCTGGACATGTTCGGGTCCGAGCTGGAATCGATCCGCACCTTTGACCCCGAGACCCAGCGCTCTACCGGCCAGATGACGGCGGTGGCCCTGGCGCCGGTGTCAGAGGCCCTGCTGGATGCGGACGCCATATCGCGCTTCCGCACCGGCTATCTGAAGCTGTTCGGCGCGCCGGGCGACGATCCCCTGTATGCGACCATCAGCGAGGGCGCGCGGCGGCAGGGGATGGAGCAGTGGCTGCCGCTGTTCTACGAAAGGCTGGACAGCCTGTTCGACTATCTGCCGGATCAGGCGCAGGTCTTTCTGGACAATCAGGCCGAAAGCGCGCGGGCCGAGCGGTGGGATCTGATCGTCGACGCCTATGAGGCGCGGGCCGAGGCGGCCAAGGCGCAGAAGGGCAAGGGGGGAGGGCATGCGGCCGCCAATCGCGCCCTGCCGCCGCAATCCCTCTATATGGACGCCGGCGACTGGAACCAGGCCCTGGCCGGGCGGTCGGTGCGGCGGCTCACGCCCTTTACGGGCGGGGGCGAGGACGCGGGCGGTCGGCTGGGCCGGACCTTCGCGGCCGAGCGAGCACAGGACAGCGTCAACCTGTTCGAGGCGGTCGCGGCTCATGCCCAGGCGCTGAAGGCCGAGGGGCGTCGGGTGCTGTTCGCCTCGTGGACCGAAGGCTCGTCGGAGCGCTTGGCGACCTTGCTGGGCGACCACGGCCTGGATCATATCGTCGCCGTGCGCGACTGGGCCGATGTGCTGGCGGCGCCCAAGGACGTGTATCTGCGCGGCGTCCTGCCGGTGGAGCATGGGTTCGTTACAGATGCGGTCGCCGTCATCTCCGAAACCGACATCCTGGGCGACCGGCTGGCGCGGCCGAGAAAGAAGCGGCGGGCGTCCAACTTCCTGGCCGAGGCCTCGGCCCTGACGACCGGCGATCTGGTGGTCCACCTGGATCACGGCATCGGGCGGTATGAGGGGCTGAAGACCCTGGATATCCAGGAAGCGCCGCACGACTGCCTGGAGCTGTTGTACGCCGGTGACAGCAAACTCTATCTGCCCGTTGAAAACATTGACCTTCTGACCCGGTACGGCACAGACGCGGACGGGGTGCAGCTGGACAGGCTGGGCGGGGCGGGCTGGCAGGCGAGGAAGGCCAAGGCCAAGGAACGGCTGCGCGCCATGGCCGAGGGGCTGATCGCCCTGGCCGCCAAGCGGGCGCTGCGCGAGACGGAGGCGGTGACGCCGGCGCCGGGCCTGTTCGCCGAATTCTGCGCCCGCTTCCCCTATGAGGAGACGGACGACCAGCTGAACGCCATCGGCGACGTGCTGGAGGACCTAGGCAAGGGCACGCCGATGGATCGCCTGATCTGCGGCGACGTGGGCTTCGGCAAGACCGAGGTGGCGCTGCGCGCCGCCTTCGTCGTGGCCATGACCGGCAAACAGGTGGCGGTGGTGGCGCCGACCACCCTGCTGGCGCGCCAGCACTACAAGACCTTCACCGAACGCTTCGCCGGCTGGCCGGTCAAGGTACGCCAGCTGTCGCGGATGGTGACGGGCAAGGAGGCGACCGAGACGCGGGCGGGGCTGAAGGACGGCTCTGTCGAGATCGTCGTCGGCACCCATGCGGTCCTGGCCGAACAGGTCGGTTTCCGCGACCTGGGCCTGGTGATCGTGGACGAGGAGCAGCACTTCGGCGTCAAGCACAAGGAGAAGTTGAAAACCCTGCGCGCCGACGTTCATTTGCTGACCCTGACCGCCACCCCGATCCCGCGCACCCTGCAGATGGCCCTGTCGGGCATTCGCGAGATGTCGATCATCGCCACCCCGCCGGTCGATCGCCTGGCGGTGCGGACCTATGTGACGCCGTGGGATCCGGTGCTGGTGCGCGAGGCCCTGCTGCGCGAGAAATATCGCGGCGGTCAGGCCTATTATGTCGCGCCGCGCCTGAAGGATCTGCCCGACATCGAGAAATTCCTGCGCGAACAGGTTCCCGAGGTGAAGTTCGTGGTCGGCCACGGCCAGATGTCGGCGACCCAGCTGGAGGAGGTGATGAGCGCCTTCTACGAGGGGGAGTACGACGTCCTGGTCTCAACCACCATCGTCGAGAGCGGACTGGATATTCCGACGGCCAACACCCTGATCGTGCACCGGGCCGACATGTTCGGCCTGGCGCAGCTGTACCAGATCCGGGGCCGGGTGGGTCGGTCCAAGGCCCGGGCCTTCGCCTATCTGACCACCGATCCGGTCAAGCCGATGACCCTGTCGGCCGAGCGGCGTCTGCAGGTGCTGCAGTCGCTGGACAATCTGGGCGCCGGCTTCCAGCTGGCCAGCCACGACCTGGACCAGCGCGGCGGGGGCAATCTGCTGGGCGACGAACAGTCGGGCCATATCCGCGAGGTCGGGGTCGAACTGTACCAGCAGATGCTGGAGGACGCGGTCGCCGAGCTGCGCGAAAAGGGCGAGGGGCTGAATGTGGATCGCGGCTGGTCGCCGTCGATCAACGTGGGCGCTTCAGTCCTGATTCCAGAGGACTACGTGCCGGATCTGAACGTCCGTCTGAGCCTGTATCGTCGCTTGTCCGACGCCGAACAGGCCGAGGATCGCGAAGCCCTGGCCGCCGAACTGATCGACCGGTTCGGACCCCTGCCGGACGAGGCGCAGCAGCTGCTGAAGATCGTTGGCATCAAGGCCAACTGCCGCCGAGCCTGTATCGAGAAGATCGACATCGGGCCGCGCGGCGCGGTGCTGACCCTGCGCGACAACAGCTTCCCCAATCCGGTCGGACTGGTCGGCCTGATCCAGAAGAACCACGCCTTCTGGAAGATCCGGCCCGATCAGAAGATCGTTGTGACGGGCGACTGGCCGACGGCCGAGGACCGGCTGAAGGTGGCGGAGCGGATCACGGCCGATCTGGCGCGGGTGGCGGGGGCGTGAGGCCCTAGCGCACCTTGTCGAACAGGTCGGCGGAGGCGCGTTCCAGGAGGGCGCCGGCGGATTCGCCGGGGCGCATTTCGGCGGCGCCGACGTCGAATTCGGCGACGAAGGGCGAGCGGTCGGGGCCGGCGTCGAAGGCGGTGCAGCCGATGACGGCGGCGATCCGTTCGGCGGCCAGGCGGGCGGCCTCGCCGCGCGTGGCGGGCAGCGCCAGGGCGAAGACCTCCTTGGCCAGACGGGCGGGCGTATCCTCGACCCGAACCAGGCGCGAGACCATGGCGCCGATCTGGGGCATGGCCCGGTCCAGCCAGCCGCCCTGGCGCGCCCAGGTGACGGGCTCGGTCTCGCGCACCCTGAGGACGCAGACGGACAGGGGACGTTTGCGAACGCGAGACGCCTCGGCGACCCGACCCAGGTGGGCGGCGAAGAGTTCGGGCGTGAACAGGCCGGTGGAGGCGTCCATCAGGTCCAGACTGCGGACCGAATCCAACGCCCTTCTGATGGTCAGGTGGCGGCGGTGGGCGCCGGCCATGGCCAGGACCCGCTCCGCCGTCTCCTGCTCCGGCGTTTCGGTCGAGGCCACGTCGGCGAAGCCCCGATTGAACAGTTCGTTCAGGCTGATTTCATCGGCGCCGCGCAGATAGAGCATCAGCGGAATATGATACAGGCGCGTGTTGCGCTTCATGCCTGCGGCGATCGACAGGGCGGGGGTGTGGTCCTTGGCGCCCCACAGTATGGCGGCGTCGAACAGGGTCTCATGCAGATAGTCGAAGGCGGTGTAGGGGGTGGGCGCCGCCACCACCTCGGCGCCCGCAGAGGTCAAGGCGTTGGACAGGGCCAGGAAGCGACGGTCCGCAACCCCCGCCGCCAGGATCCGCAGAGGCGCCGCCGCGGCGGGATCGGCGGCCAGGCTGATGCCGCGCAGGCCGAAGGTGGCGACCCGCAGGTGAAACTCTTCCTCGGCGATGGCGGCGCGGCCGAGCTGTTCGAGACGAAGGGCGGCCTGGGCCGGGTGCGGCGGAATCGACATGGCGACATCGGCGCCCTCGACCGAGTCGGGGGCTGCGCCGACCACCATGATGGGCAGGCGGCGCGGTTGGGCCGCCGCGCGCAGTCGGACCGCTGCGTCCGGCGTCAGGGAATCAAAGTCGATCACGGCGGCTTCGAGCGGCAGGTCCTGAAGCGTCGCCTCGGCCGAGCCGACGTCGCGGGCGGTGACGGTGGTCCAGCCAAGCGCGTCCAGGCCGGCGGCGAGCGGCCCGATACGGGCGTCATGAGCCGCCAGGATCAAAACGCGCGCGTCGAAAGCCAAGCCAGTCCCTCCCCATTGGTCGCTGGGGCCATAGCCGCATGCGAGGCGGACCACCATAGCGCGACGCATTTTATAAAGGACTATCGCCTTCGCAGGCCGCCCTCAAAGGCAGGTGCGTCGACAGGGCTTTTCCCCGTTCCAGAATCCTTTAAGTTTAGGGGTTTGTTGTAACGGTTGTGGGGACCGGATTGAGCGATCAGCTGACCCGATCGGTTCTGAAGGCGCCCGGATTCTGGGGCGGTCTGGCCGTGCGCGCCTTCACCCGCAGCTGGGGCCGGGACGTCATGCTCTACACGGGGGGCGTTTCCTTCTTCGCCCTTCTGGCCGTCTTCCCGGCCATCGCCATCCTGATCGGCGTCTATAAGCTGGGCCTGTCGATCAATGAGGTCAGCGCCCAGGCCGCCGCCCTGTCCGACCTGTTGCCGCGCGCGGCCCAGACCATATTTCACGACGAAATCGCCCGGCTGGCCAAGGCTTCCGCCCGGACCGTCTCGGCCCAGAGCGCCTTCGCCCTGTTCGTCGGCGCCTACGCGGCCCATCGAGGATTCAAGGCGTTGCTGGCGGGACTTAATCTCATTCACGATGAGACTGAGCCTCACGGCTTCTTCAAATTCAATCTGCTGGCCTTCTTTGTCGCCATATTCGCCTTCGCCCTGTTCACCGTCGTGTCCGGCGCCGTGGTGACGGCGCGGATTCTGGCCCATGCCGCCTCGCCGGGGGCGAGGGGGGACAATGCGGGTCTGATGCCGCTCGACGCCCTGCTGCCCGCCCTTGGCCTGGTGGTGGGGCTGACGTTGCTCTATCGCTACGCCATGAGTCACCGGACGCCGGTGGCCTGGCTGCCGTCGATCACCGGAGGGCTGGTGGCCACCCTGATGTCGGTGGTCTCATCCTGGCTCTGCGCCATCTATGTCGAACAGATCGCGCCTCTGGGAGCGACCTATGGCTCGGTCGGGGCCGTGGTGGTTTTGCTGATCTGGCTGTCCTGGAACGTCAACGCCATCTTCTACGGCGGCGCCTTCGCGACCGAGATGGAGATCGCCGCCGGGGCCGAGAGGGCGGAACAGGCGCGCAGGGCCTCCGCCGCGGCGGATGTGGTCGATCTGTCGGAACGGCGGGCCAGCCGCCGCACGCGGTCGCGGACCTAGGGTCGAAAACTCAGCCCGCTTCGACCAGAAGGCGCAGGACGCCGTCGACCTCTTCGATCGAAATCACGCGGCCCTGCTTCTGAGCCATTAGAAACGGCGCGTCGATGCGCGCCATAGGGTCGGTCGCCAGAAGGACGAAACGGGCGCCGGCCGCCGCCCCGGCCATGGCCTTTTGCAGCCTGAGGCTGGGCGCCGGGCAGCGGTGGCCTCGGGCGTCGACGACGACGGGTTCGGTCACGATGCGGCTCGCTCCGCCAACATCTCCAAGGCGACCCTGAGCGCCGCCATCCGGACCGCGTCGCGCCCCAGGTCGCCGAACCGCTCCATCCTGTGGACCAGCCCGCCCGGACCCACGGCCGCGAAATGGACCAGGCCGACCGGCTTGTCCGGGCCGCCGCCGCCCGGCCCCGCAATTCCGGTGACGGAGACGCTGACGCTCGCGTTCGACTGGGCTGCGGCGCCTTCGGCCATGGCGCGGGCCGTCGGCTCGGAGACGGCACCGTGGGCGATCAGGGTCGCCTCCGGCACGCCCAACATCTGTTGCTTGGCGGCGTTGCTGTAGGTGACGAAGCCGCGATCCAGAACCGCGGAGGAGCCGGGGACGGCCGTCAGGGCGGCGGAGACCAGGCCGCCGGTGCAGCTTTCCGCCGTGGCGATCATCAGTCCCCGCTCGGCCGCGGTTGCGACGATCTGTTGCGCCAGTCGCAGGATGTCTTGTGAGAACATGCGCTTTCCATAGGCCGCGAGTCCCGCTCTAACCAGCACCATGACCGATGTGGTTCAAGCCAAAAGCGCGGCGCGCCCGAACCCTGGGCGGCTCACGCCTCTCCTGTTCGCGCTGGCCGTCTTCACCTCGGCTTGTCTGGTCTTCGTGGTTCAGCCGATGGCGACCAAGCTGATCCTGCCCAGCCTGGGCGGATCGCCGTCGGTGTGGAACGCCGCCATGGTCTTCTTCCAGACCGCGCTGCTGGGCGGATACGGCTACGCCCACGCCCTGCAGCGCATCGGGTCGATGCGGCTTCAGGTGCTGGTTCATCTGGCGCTTCTGTTGGCCGCAGGCCTGTCTTTGCCCCTGCGGATCAGCGGCGTCCTGGGCGATCCCGATCCAAACGCGCCCACGGCCTGGCTTCTGGCGACCCTAACCTTCTCGATCGGGGCCCCCTTCGCCATTCTTTCGGCCACCGCGCCCCTGCTTCAAGCCTGGTATGCGCGGGCGCGGGCGGGCCAGGCGGACGCGAAGAACCCCTATGTCCTCTATGCCGCTTCGAACCTGGGCAGTTTTCTGGCCCTGCTGGCCTATCCGGTCCTGATCGAACCCCTGGCCAGTCTGTCGCTCCAGCGCCTGGGCTGGAGCCTGGGCTATGGTCTGTTCCTGGTGATGGTCGCCGGCCTGGGCGCCCTGGCCTGGTTCGGTCGCGGGGTCCGAACGGGGGCGGCGGCAGAGCCCGCGCCCCTGGAAGCGGGGGCGCCGATCGCCTGGCGCGAGAAGGGGCTGCTGGTCCTGCTCGCGGCGGCCCCGTCCAGTCTGATGCTGGGCGTGACGGCGCATCTGTCGACAGACGTGGCCTCGGCGCCTTTCCTGTGGGTCATCCCCCTGGCGCTTTATCTGCTGACCTTCGTCATCGCCTTTCAGAACCGACCGGTCCTGCCGCTCCCCCTGACGCTGGCGATCCAGGCGGGGGTGCTGGCGGCCGGCTGCGCCCTGGTCGCCTTTCGGACCACGGAGTGGCTGTTCGTCTTCGTCGTCAATCTGACAGCCTTCTTCTTCTGCGCCCTGATGTGCCATCAGCGGATGGCCGAGCGGCGGCCGGCGCCGGGCCGGCTGACGGAATTCTATCTGCTGCTGTCGCTGGGCGGCGTCCTGGGCGGCGTCTTCAACGCCCTGATCGCGCCCCTGATCTTCGACATGGTTTGGGAATATCCGCTGGCGCTGGTCGCCGTCGGCCTTTTGCGGCCATGGGGGGGAGGCGAGCTGCGGCGATGGGAGATCATCGCCTGTGTGATCGGTGTCCTGGCCGCCCTTGCCGGACCGCTGGGTCTGGCCCTGGTGCGCTACGCCCCCGACATTCGCGCGGTCGTCCCGGACGCCGAACTGGTGCGGATCGCCCAGGCGGTGATCGGCGTCGCCGCCCTGTTCGCCTTCCTGCTGAGGGACCGGGCGATCATGTTCACCGTCGTTCTGGGAGCCATGGTCTGGTCCGGCTACCATGTCGCTCGGGGCTATGACTGGGCCCTGACGGAGCGCAGCTTCTTCGGGGTCATGCGTGTGGCCAATACCGACGTCGTGGGTCTGGGCGGACCGGTTCATGTGCTGATGCACGGCACCACCCTGCACGGCGCCCAGGCGCAGTCGGAGCCGCGCCGTTGCTCGCCAACCCTCTATTACGCCACGGCCACGCCTCTGGGGCAGGCGGCCCTCATGGCCCAGGCGCGGCGGCCGGACGGCGCCCGGATCGGGATCGTGGGCCAGGGATCGGGGGCCATGGCGGCCTATAAGCGCCGTCAGGACCAGATGAGCTTTTTCGAGATCGACCCGATGGTGGATCGTCTGTCGCGCGATCCGCGCTGGTTCAGCTTCATCAATGGTTGCGCCGAAGGACCGATCCGGACGGTGCTGGGTGACGCCCGACTGACCATGGCGCGGGAGGCCGCCGGTTCCTATGATTTGCTGATCATCGACGCCTTCAGCTCCGACGCCGTGCCGACCCATCTGCTGACCCAGGAGGCCATCGCCGGCTATCTGCGGCTTTTGAAGCCGGACGGGGTGGTGGTGCTGCACCTGTCCAACCGCAATCTGGACATCACCCTGCCGGCCGAGGCGGCGGCTGCGGCCCTGGGGGCGCCAGCTCTGCACCAGATTTATCGGGAACGGCCGGATGCGCCGCTGATGGCGGAATCCTCGACCGAGGCCCTGGTGATCGGCAAGAGCGAAGCGGCCCTGGCGCCCTATCGCGAAGATCCGCGCTGGCGCAGGCTGTCGTCCACGGAGGTGCGGCCGTGGACGGACGACTACGTGAACCTGTTCGGAGCCCTGGTGCGGCAGATGCGGCTGGCCGCGCGCTGAAGGCGCCGGTTAGGCCGAGACCGGCATCTCCACCGTCGCTGCGGCCTGGGCGGCCAAGCCCTCGCCTCGGCCGGTGAAGCCCAACCCTTCGGATGTGGTGGCCTTCACGCTGACGCAGTCCAGCGGCAAGGCCAGCAGATCGGAGATCCGTTCGCGCATGGCCTGACGGTGCGGCTTCACCTTCGGACGTTCGCAGATCAGGGTCACGTCAACATTGACGATGCGGCCGCCGCGCGCCGCCACCAGTTCGGCGGCGTGGATCAGAAACTGGTCGGAGGCGGCGCCCTTCCACTTCGGGTCGGTGGGGGGGAAATGATCGCCGATGTCGCCGGCGGCGATGGCTCCCAGCAGGGCGTCGGTCAAGGCGTGCAGCCCCGCGTCGGCGTCCGAATGACCGATCAGGGTCTGGTCATGGGGAATCTCGATCCCGCACAGCCAGACTGATTCTCCGGGGCCCCAACGATGGACGTCGAAACCCGTCCCCATGCGGGACTGGTAACGGGTCTCTTGCGACAGCAGGGCCTCGGCCATGGTGAAATCCTCGGGATAGGTGAGTTTCATCAGCCGGGCGTCGCCGGCGACCAGGGCGATCCGACCGCCGTGACGGCGCACCACCACGGCCTCGTCGGTCGGGGTTTCGGCCGGGTTCCAGGCGGCATAGGCCGATTCCAGGAGTCCACGGCGGAACGCCTGGGGGGTCTGAGCCCGCCAGAGGTCCTCGCGGTCCACCGCCTCGGCCATCAGCCCGTCCGATCCCCGACGCAGGCTGTCGGCGACGGGCAGGACGGGCAGGGCGCCGTCGGCCTGATCCAGGGCGGCGACCACGCGGGCGATGACGGCGGCGTCCAACAGCGGCCGGGCGGCGTCGTGGACCAGCACGGGCTGGTCGTCGGGACAGGTGAGGGCCGCCAACCCCGCGCGAACGGACTCCGCCCGCGTCGTCCCGCCGACCACGGCGCGCCACCCCGTCAGCCCGTCCAGCACCTCGGCGGCGCGATCCTGAGCGTCCGACGCTACGACCACGACCAACTCCTGGGCGCCGGCGTCCACAAGCGCTTGGGCGGACCAGCGCAGAACCGGCTTTCCGCCCAGGGTCCGCCACTGTTTTTCGCCGCCGGCCCGCGTTCCGGAACCGGCCGCGACAATGATGGCTGAGAAGATCATGCCGTCTTCTAGAGCGCGACGTTGAGCCGGGAAACCGTCAATCCGCGCTGTCGCGCTTGACGAAAGGGCGCGCAATGCGGCGAAAGGCGGGAATGTCCAAATCCTTGACCATCGGCGACGTCACCGTGCCCGGCCGCGTGCTGATGGCGCCGATGACCGGCGTCACCGATCTGCCGTTCCGCATCCTGGCCTCCAAACTGGGCGCGGCCTATGTGGCGACCGAGATGGTGGCGGCCAAGGAGCTGGCGCGGGCTCGGCCCGACGTGGTGCGGCGCGCCGCCGTCGGCGCGGGCCTGCCGCTGACCGTGATCCAGCTGGTGGGGCGCGATCCGGGGCAGATGGCCGAGGGGGCGCGCATGGCCGAACAGGCCGGGGCGGACATCGTGGATCTGAACTTCGGCTGTCCGGCCAAGGAGGTGACGGGCTCGGCCGCCGGATCGGCCCTTATGCGGACGCCTGACCTGGCCTGTCGCATCATGGAGGCCGTGGTGGGGGCCACCGGTCGTCCGGTCACGGTCAAGATGCGGCTGGGCTGGGACGACGACAGCCGAAACGCTGCGGATTTGGCGACGCGGGCCGAGGCGCTCGGGGTCAAGGCGGTGACGGTCCATGGACGAACCCGCCAGCAGTTCTATACCGGAAGGGCGGATTGGGACGCCGTGGGCGCCGTAAAGGCGGCCGTTCGCATTCCCGTCATCGTCAACGGCGACATCGTTACGCCTGAAGACGCGCGCACGGCCCTTGAGCGGTCCGGCGCCGACGGTCTGATGCTGGGACGAGGCGTCTACGGCCGGCCCTGGCTGGCGGCCCATTTGGAACAGGCTCTGAGCGGCGCGACGGCGCCCCAGGAGCCGGGGCCGGAGGCGCGGCTGGCGATCGTGAGCGACCATCTGAGGGCCTCGATCGACTTCTACGGCCTGCCGCTGGGGCTGAAGATGTTCCGCAAACATCTGGGCTGGTACATCGAACAGGCGCCTTGGCCGGCTGATCCGCAACACCGTCGCGAGGCCAAGGCAAGAATTTGCCGCCTGGACGATCCGGCGGCCGTCGAGCAGGAGATGACGACTCTATGGCGGCGAAATTTACCAGGCGATCTCAATTCGGCTGTTGAAACGCCGCCACAGTTCGCGGACACTGCTGTGGCATGACGGATACGCCCTCAGCCGTGACCTCTCGCACCGACTCGGCGTCGGGCGACGAGTCGTTCTGGGGGCGTTTCGAAACCGAGCGGGCGCGGGCGGGCTTTGGTCTGGCCTACGCCTTGGCCGTCATCATCACGGCGGCGGCGGTATGGCTGGTCGCGGTGGCGCCCGGCGCCAGCGCCGGCGCGGCGCGAGGATCGGCCAGCCAGATCGTGCTGTTCGTCCTGATCGCCAATCTGATCCTAATTTCGGGTCTGGCCTTCATCGTCGGACGTCGCGTCCTGGCTCTGGCCCGCAGCACCAGCGAAGCGGGTTCACGCCTGCACCTGCGGTTCGTGGCCCTGTTCTCGACGGTGGCGGTGATCCCGGCGGTTCTCATCGCCCTGGTCTTCGGCGTTCTCGTGACGCGGGGGGTCGATCAATGGTTCAGCCAGAACGTCCAGTCCTCGGTCGAGAACGGCGCCGTCGTCGGCCGCGCCTATATTCAGGATGTCGCCACAGCCGTCGATGCGGATCTCGTCACGATCGCGGATCAACTGACCAGCGCCCGCAGCCTGTTCGACGACCGGATCCAGTTCAACGACGCCTTGGCCCAGATCGGAGACATCTTCGGCTATCCTGCGATCTATATTCTTGACGGTGATCGGGAGGTGCTGGCGCGAGCGGAAGGACCGGGGGCGCCGCCCTATCTGGCTCCCCCGCGCTCCTATCTGGAAGACGCCGTCCAGGGCGGCAAGCCGCCGACGGACGTGACCCAGCACCCCGACACCGTGCGGTCTCTGATCGCCCTGCCGGCCTATGGCGACGCCTATCTTTATCTGGTGCGGCCGCTGCAGGACGGTCTGGTGGCGCGAATGAACGCCTCGAGCCAGTCGATTCAGGCCTATCGCGAAGCCCAGGAGAGCCGCGCCCGGATCCAATCGGCCTTCATTCTCAGCTATCTGGAGACCGCCCTGCTGGTCCTGGTTGGAGCGGTCTGGCTGGGCATGTCGGCGGCCAGCAGCATTTCGGCACCGATCGGGCGGCTGGTGAAGGCGGCCGGTCAGGTGGCGGCGGGCGACTTCAGCGCCCGGGTGGACAGCGACGGGGCGCCAGGTGAAATCGCCACCCTGTCGGAGGCCTTCAACCGCATGACGGGCGATCTTCAGGCCCAGCAGTCGGCGCTGAAGGCGGCCAGCGAAGACGCCCAGGATCGCAGCCGTTTCATCGAGACGGTGCTGTCCGGCGTCAGCGCCGGGGTGATCGGTCTGGATCGGCGCGGACGAATCTCGGCCATCAACGACAGCGCCCTGCAACTGCTGCACATCGAAGAGGCCGAGGTTCTCGGCCGTGAACTGGCGACCCTGTCGCCCGAGCTCAGCGATCTGGTCGGACGGGTCGAGGCCCATATAGAAGAGGACATAGATCTGAGCCGCGAAGGCGAGACCCTGCGTCTGCGCGTGCGCATCGAGGGCGGTCAGGGCGGCGAGATGGTGCTGACCTTCGACGACATCACCCGGCTGGTCACGGCCCAGCGCAACGCCGCCTGGCGCGACGTGGCGCGGCGTATCGCCCATGAGATCAAGAATCCCCTGACCCCGATCCAACTGTCGGCCGAAAGGCTGAGGCGGAAATACAGGGACAAGGTGGACGAGGTGGAGATCTTCGACCGCTGCACCGACACCATCATCCGCCAGGTGGGGGACATCGGCCGGATGGTGGACGAATTCTCGTCCTTCGCCCGCATGCCCGCGCCGCGTTTCGGGGCGGCCAACCCCGCCGAAATGCTGCGAGAGGCGGTGTTCGCCCAGCGGGTGGCGGCGGCCGACATCGGCGTGGACCTGATCGAACCCCTGCCCAAGGCGAGCCTGCGGTGCGACGCCCGGATGGTGGGACAGGCGCTGGTCAACATCCTGAAGAACGCGGGCGAATCCGTGGCGGCGCGGCGTGCCGCCGAAGGCGCAGCGCCCGGACCCGATGCGGCGGCCATCATCGCCTCCCTGATCATCGAGAACGAGACGGCCGTCTTTGTGGTGGAGGACGACGGCGTCGGCCTTCCCGCCAAGGACCGCGATCGCCTGATCGAACCCTATGTGACCACGCGCGAAAAGGGCACGGGCCTGGGCCTGGCCATCGTCAAACGCATCTGCGAGGACCACGGCGGCGAGCTTAAGCTGGCGGACGCCGAGACCCTGCGCGGCGCGCGCGTGTGCCTGATCTTCCCCCTGAAACCCCACGGCAAGACCGGCGATGCGACGGAGCGCAAGCTCCAGAGCGTCGTCGCCGAATAAGCGAGGCAAGATGCGACCTACCGGTTCCGACATTCTGGTCGTCGACGACGAGGCGGACATCCGCGATCTGGTTTCGGGCCTGCTCGAGGATGAGGGCCACGCCGTGCGCGTGGCCGCCAACTCCGACGAGGCCCTGGCGGCGATTCGCGCACGGAAGCCGTCGCTGGCGATCCTCGACATCTGGATGCAGGGCGGCGGTCTGGACGGGCTGGAACTGCTGGAGGTGGTCAAGGAGATCGACCCCGACCTGCCGGTGGTGATGATCTCGGGCCACGGCAATATCGAGACGGCGGTGACCGCGCTGAAGCGCGGCGCCTATGACTTCATCGAAAAGCCGTTCAAGTCGGATCGGCTGGTGGTGGTGGTCGAGCGGGCGATCGAAGCAGCGACGCTGAGACGCGAGAATCGCCGTCTGCGCGCGCAGACGATGACGCCGTCCGGCCTGATCGGCCGCTCCCAGGCGGCCCAGGCCCTGCGCAGCACCATCGCCAAGGTGGCCCAGGCCAACAGCCGGGTGCTGATTTCCGGCCCGGCCGGGTCGGGCAAGGAGCTTGTGGCGCGTCAGATCCACGAAGCCAGTCCGCGCGCGCGCGCCGAGTTCGTCGCCATCTCGGCCGCCGGAATGACGCCCGAGCGATTGGATGTCGAACTGTTCGGGGAAGAGGGACAGGACGGCCGGCCGCGCAAGATCGGGGTGTTCGAGCGGGCGCACAACGGCACCCTCTATCTGGACGAGATCAGCGACATGCCGCGTGAGAGCCAGAGCCGCATCCTGCGGGTTCTGGTGGATCAGCGCTTTCGTCGGGTCGGCGGCGAACAGGACGTGCAGGTCGATGTGCGCGTCGTCACATCCACTTCGCGAGACCTGAAGACGGAGATTGCCGAAGGCCGGTTCCGTGAAGACCTGTTCCACCGCCTGAACGTCGTGCCGATCCGGGTGCCGGCCCTGTCGGAGCGGCGCGAAGACATCGCCGAACTGGTCGATTATTTCGTCGAAACCATCAGCGCTTCGCAGGGCCTGCCTCGGCGTGTGGTCGGGGAGGACGCGGTGGCGGTGCTGCAGGTCCATCCCTGGCCGGGCAACATCCGCCAGCTGCGCAACAATATCGAACGGCTGCTGATCCTGGCGACAGGCGATCCGAACGAGCCGATCACCGCCGACATGCTGCCGCAGGAGGTCGCCACCTCGAACAGCCCGTCTTCCAGCCTGGGGGCGGAGCGCACCATCGCCCTGCCGCTGCGCGAGGCGCGCGAGGTGTTCGAGCGCGAGTATCTGGCCGCCCAGATCATGCGCTTCGGCGGCAACATCTCCCGCACCGCCGCCTTCATCGGCATGGAGCGGTCGGCTCTGCATAGAAAGCTGAAGTCGCTGGGTGTCTCTCCCGCGCGAGGCGGAGATGAGGACGAGGCCGACTGATGTCCCGCGTCGCCTATGTGAATGGAACCTATCAGCCGCACGGCGAAGCCGTGGTCCATGTGGAGGATCGGGGCTTTCAGTTCGCCGACGGGGTCTATGAGGTCTGGTCCGTGTTCGACGGTCGGCTGGCGGATTTCGACGGCCATATGACGCGGCTGCATCGCAGCCTCAATGAACTGCGCATCGACATTCCCATGTCGGTCGCCGCCCTGACGCGGGTGCTGCGCGAGACGATCCGGCGCAACCGGGTGAAGAACGGAATCGTCTATCTGCAGGTCACGCGCGGCACGGCGCGGCGCGACCATCCCTTCCCCGCGCCGGGGACGCCGCCCAGCGTCATCGTCACCGCCAAGTCCATCTCGCCCGCACGGGGAGAAGCTCAGGCGAAAAAGGGCGTCGCCGTGTTGACCCAGCCCGACATCCGCTGGGGACGCTGCGACATCAAAACGGTGGGGCTCTTGCCGAACATCCTGGCCAAACAGGCGGCGCGGGAGGCCGGCGCCTATGAGGCCTGGTTCGTCGATGACATGGGCCTGGTGACCGAAGGCTCCTCGACCAACGCCTGGATCGTGGATGAGAACGGAAAGCTGCGGACCCGCGACACCCAGGCCAACATCCTGAAGGGCTGCACGCGCACCACCCTGATGACCCTGATCGAGGAACAGGGCCTCGAACTGGACGAGCGCCCCTTCAGCGTCGAGGACGTCAAGCGCGCGCGCGAAGCCTTCTTCACGGCCGCCGGCGCTTTCGTGACCCCCGCGATTTCGATCGACGGAACCAAGATCGGGGACGGCAAGCCGGGGCCGATTACGTTGAAGCTGCGGCGGCTCTATCTTGAACGCGCGCGTCGAGAGGCCATTTAGGGCGTTGCCGGAGCGGGGAGGCGCCGTCTAAGGTCGCTGCCGGCCCGTTCGGCCCCGACGCCGCTCCCATGGCGACGAACAACCAAGAACAGGAAAAACCTGCCATGTCGCAAGACAAACGCCAGAACCTTCAGGACACCTTCCTCAACTCGGTCCGCAAGACCAAGACGCCGCTGACCATCTTCCTGGTCAATGGGGTCAAGTTGCAGGGCATCGTGACCTGGTTCGACAACTTCTGTGTGCTGCTGCGCCGCGACGGCCAGTCCCAACTGGTGTACAAGCACGCCATCTCCACCATCATGCCGTCCGCGCCCGTGCAGCTGTACGAGCCCGACGCCGAAGACGATTGATTGACCCAAAAACTGATTGATCACGCCGCCCCGGTTCAGCGGGCGGTCGTCATCCACCCCGACGGACGGTCGGAGTCGCCGCGCCTGGCCGAAGAACGCCTCGAAGAAGCGTCCGGCCTGGCCCGCGCCCTGGACCTCGACATCCGGGGCGAAGAGATCGTGCGCGTGCGCAAGGTCGCGCCGGCGACCCTGTTCGGATCGGGCAAGGTGGACGAACTGGCCGCCCTGATGCGCGCGGCCGAGGCCGATGTGGCCGTCATCGACGACGCTCTGACGCCCGTTCAGCAGCGCAATCTGGAGAAGGCCTGGGAGGTGAAGGTCATCGACCGCACCGGCCTGATCCTGGAAATCTTCGGACGCCGCGCGCGGACTAAGGAAGGTCGGCTGCAAGTCGAACTGGCGCGGCTCGACTATGAACGGTCGCGTCTGGTGCGGACCTGGACCCACCTGGAGCGCCAGCGCGGCGGCACCGGCTCGACCGGCGGCCCCGGCGAAACCCAGATCGAGCTGGACCGGCGTCTGATCGCTGACCGGATCGTGCGGCTGAAGGCCGAGCTGGAGGAGGTGCGCCGCACGCGCGGTCTGCACCGCAAACAGCGCCAGAAGGTCCCGTTCCCGACCGTCGCCCTGGTCGGCTACACCAATGCGGGCAAGTCGACGCTTTTCAACCGATTGACGGGATCGGAGGTCTTCGCCAAGGATCTGTTGTTCGCCACCCTGGACACGACCCAGCGCACCATCCGCCTGCCGCAGGGCCGGCCGGCCATTGTAGCGGATACGGTCGGCTTCATCTCCGACCTGCCGCACGAACTGGTCGAAAGCTTCCGCGCCACCCTGGAAGAGGTGGGCGAGGCCGATCTGATCCTGCACGTCCGCGATATCGCCTCGGCCGACAGCGACGCCCAGGCCAAGGATGTGGAAGCCGTGCTGAAACAGATCGAGACTCCCGAGGGCAAGACCCGTCGGGTGCTGGAGGTCTGGAACAAGATCGACATGCTGGACGAGGAGGCGTGCGAGGCTGTGCTGGGCCAGGCCGAACGTCTGGCGAAGACGGGCGAGGCGGTCGCCGTCTCGGCCTGGACGGGCGAGGGAATCGAACGCCTGCGCCAGACCATCGCCGGCCTGATCGACGACGATCCGGAGACGCGCCTGACCCTGTCGCCCGAACAGGGCGAGGCGTTGGCCTGGCTTTATGAACATGGCCGGGTGACGAGGCGGGACGCGGATGAGGATGGCCGCACCCATGTCACAGTGAGGCTTCACCCTGCCGCCCTGGGGCGGTTCGAGCGCCTGTATCCCGACCTGACCGACTGAACCATGCATCTGATCGAGACCGTCCTGCTGCTGCTTCTGGCCGTCGTGGTGTCGGGATCGGTCGCGCGGATCACCCGCATCGCCCTGCCGCTGGTGCAGATCGGTCTGGGGGCCGTCATCGTCCTGGCGACCGGGACGACGGTCGATCTGAAGCCGGACATCTTCTTTCTGCTGTTCCTGCCGCCCCTGCTGTTTCTGGACGGTTGGCGCATCCCCAAGGAGGCCCTGTTTCGCGACCGGGCCGTGATCTTGGAGCTGGCGCTGGGGCTGGTGCTGTTCACCGTCATCGGCCTGGGCTTCATGATCTGGTTTATGATCCCCGAGATGCCCTTGCCGGTGGCCTTCGCCCTGGCGGCCATCCTGTCTCCGACCGATCCCATCGCCGTCCAGGCCATCGCCGCGCGGGCCCCGATACCCAAGCGGCTGATGCATATTCTGGAAGGCGAATCGCTGCTGAACGACGCCACGGGCCTGACCTGCATGCGGATCGCGGTCGTGGCGGCGACCACCGGCGCCTTTTCCTTGGGCGGGGCGGTGGCGACCTTCGCCTGGCTGTCTGTGGTCGGTGTGGCGACGGGCGTGCTGGTCACCATCGCCATCAGCTACGTCAAGGGGGTCGTCAGCCGGCGCTGGGGCGAGGATGTGGGGGCTCAGATTCTGGTCAGTCTGCTGATCCCCTTCGCCGCCTATCTGGTCGCCGAAGAGCTGAGGGCATCGGGCATATTGGCCGCCGTGGCGGCGGGCGTGACCATGAGCTTCACCGAGCGGGGCGGCGGCATAGGCGGCCAATCCCTGGCCATGACCCGCATCCGGCGCGGCGTGGTGTGGGACACGGTCCAGTTCGTCGCCAACGGCATCATCTTCGTGATCCTGGGCCAACAGATGCCGTCCATCATGGCGCGCGCGGCCGAGGTGGTGCGGGGCACCAGCCGGCCCGAGGTCTGGTGGCTGGCGGTCTATGTCTTCGCCATTGTCGCGGCCCTGGCGGCCTTGCGTTTCGTCTGGGTGTGGACGTCGCTGAGGCTGACCCTGTTCCGACGCCGCCATCGCGGGCCGCCGCCCAAGGTCGGACTGCGGCTGACCCTGGTCATGTCTCTGGCGGGGGTGCGGGGCGCCATCACCCTGGCGGGCATTCTGACCGTGCCCTTCTTCCTGGCGGACGGCTCGCCGATGCCGTCGCGCAATCTGGCGATCTTCCTGGCGGCGGGGGTGATCATCGTCTCCCTGCTGCTCGCCACCTTCGCCCTGCCGCGTCTGATGAAGGGGGTGGAGCTGCCGCCCGAACCGTCACAGGAGCGGGAAGAGGACAGGGGGCGCGTCGCCGCCGCCTCGGCCGCCCTGCGCGCCCTGGAGGATGCGTCCCACGCCATGGCCGAGGGCAAGGCCAATCCCGACCTCTATTCCGACGTCGCCAGTCGGATCATGGAAATCTATCGCCAGCGCATCGAGACCCATACCCGCACGGAAGAGGATGATGCGGCCGTGGCGCGCAAGATCGATCAGGTGGAGCGCAAGCTCTGGCTGGCGGCGCTCGCGGCGGAGCGGGAAGAGCTCGGCCGGATGGCGCGCTCACGCCGGCTGGATGAGGTGACGGCGCGCAAGATGATCCGCGAGGTCGATCTGCAGGAACTGCGCTACCTCTGACCTTCAGCGGTCCATGAAGGCCGCGACCGCCGCATAGCTGTCGGCGATGTGGTGTGCGCCGCGGGCGGCCAGGCGTTCGGCGTGGCCGTCGCGGACATGGCCCCCGGCGGTCAGCCCCACCACCGTCATGCCCGCGGCGACGCCTGCGGTCACGCCCGCCTCGCTGTCCTCGATGACCAGGACGCGCGCCGGATCGACCCCCATGCTTTCGGCGGCGTGCAGGAAGATGTCGGGGTGGGGCTTGCCGCGCTCGACCACCAGGCCGGTGAAGACGGCGCCGTCGAAATGATCGGTCAGGCCGAACAGGTCCAGGCCGACGCCGATCCAGTCAGGGCCGCTGGACGAGGCGATGCAGCGGGCCTCGGACCGGGCGGCGACGAAGTCGATCAGGCCGGGCACGGGCTTCAAGTGGAGCGGGGCGCGGGCCCGGCAGGCAGCGAACCAGGTGGTGTGGAAATCCTCGGGGCAGGGCCGGCCCAGGGCCGCCTCGACCACCGGCCGGTTGTCGCGCCAGCGCCGGCCCGTATAGGTCGCCAGCACCTGGTCCAGACTGGTGGGCAGGCCGATGGCGGTCAGCTGTTCGGCCATGACGGTGCTGTTCAGCACCTCGCTGTCGGCGACCACGCCGTCATAGTCGAAGATGATCAGGTCGTAGGGCATGCGGCGGCTCAGGAGGACGGGCCGGCCTTTTCGGCCGCCTTTGCGGCGTCCCAGAGGCGGTCCATCTCCTCCAGCGTCGATTGGTCGGGGG
Organism: Brevundimonas sp. GW456-12-10-14-LB3; assembly: GCF_059424365.1. NCBI lineage: Bacteria > Pseudomonadati > Pseudomonadota > Alphaproteobacteria > Caulobacterales > Caulobacteraceae > Brevundimonas > Brevundimonas sp. GW456-12-10-14-LB3. The sequence continues at coordinate 38,350 of NZ_JBWKZJ010000001.1, read as the reverse complement.
TGCGGCCGTCCCTGGCCAGTTCGGCCTCGATGAAGCCGAAGCGGCGCACGAACTTGGCGTTGGCGGCGCGGAGCGCATCCTCGGGCTCGACGTCCAGCTTGCGGGCCAGGTTGGCGACGACGAACAGCAGGTCGCCCAGCTCCTCGCGCGCCTTGGCCTGGTCGCCGGCGGCGATCTCGACGCGCAGCTCCTCGACCTCTTCCGCCAGCTTGTCGAACACCTCGTCGGTCGAGGGCCAGTCGAAGCCGACGCGGCCGGCGCGCTTGGTCAGTTTGGCGGCGCGGGTCAGGGCGGGCAGGCCGACGGGGACGTCGTCGAGGACGCCGGGCTTCTTGCGATCCTTGCGTTCAGCGGCCTTGATGACCTCCCAGGCGACGGTCTGTTCCTTCGAGGTGCGCTGGGCCTCGTCTCCGAAGACGTGGGGGTGGCGGCGTTCCAGCTTGTCGGCGATGGCGGTGACCACGTCGTCGAAGGCGAACACGCCCTGCTCCTCGGCCATGCGGGCGTGGAAGACGACCTGGAACAAGAGGTCGCCCAGTTCGCCCTTCAGTTCGACCAGATCGTTGCGCTCGATGGCGTCGGCGACCTCATAGGCCTCCTCGATCGTATAGGGGGCGATGGTGGCGAAGGTCTGCTCCACGTCCCAGGGGCAGCCGCCGTCCGGGTCGCGCAGCCGCTCCATGATGGACAGAAGCCGGTCGATGGGCCTCATGCCTGCGCCTCCGCGTCGCGCGCGTCCAGGGCCTTGCGGATCTCGTTATGGCGCGCGGCGGTCAGCGGATAGTTCTTCAGCACCCAGGCGGTCAGGGCCAGAAGCAGGCCGGGGACGGCGATGAACAGGATCTGAAGCGTCAGCAGGGAGGCGTCGCTGTTACCCTCCGGCCCAGGCACGGCGCGGAAGCCGACCCACTGGAGGATCAGATAGGGGACCAGGGCGACCACATGGCCGATCTTGGTGGTGGCCGAGAGGATGGACAGCATCAGGCCGGTGCGGTCGACGCCGGTCTCGAACCGCTCCTGATCGCCGGCGTCGGCCATCATGGCGCGGGTCAGGAACAGGCCGGCGGCGTAGGGCAGGCCGGCGATGAACATGACCACGGCGGTCAGGGCGAAATTGCCGCCGGGGACCAGGGTGGCGCCGATATAGAGGACGGCCGAGACGAGGCTGGCGATCGCCAGGCCCCGGTCCTTGCCGACACGGGTCGCCAGCCAGGCCCAGAAGGGAGCGCCGCACAGGCCGGCGACGAAATAGAACAGCATGAAGAGCCCGGCCTCGGTGTGGTCGTAGCCGCGGATCTGGCCGAAGAAGAAGAACAGCAGCGAACCGGTGATGCCCGGCGCCACGCCCAGCAGCAGATCGGCGATCAGCAGCTTGCGCACCACGGGCGTCTTCAGCAGGGCCAGATAGGCGCCGAGGCTGCCGTGCGGTTGGTCTCCGGCGGTGACGGGCTCGGGCACGGCGACCATGGCCAGGCCGATGGTGACGGGCAGGGCGATGATGATGCCCCAGCCCATGATCCGCACCCCGTCGGCATAGGTCCCGATGCCGGTCTGGACCACCACGGTCGGGAGAACCAGGATCAGCACCACCCCGATGATGTTGAACACCTGCCACCAGCCGTAGACGCGGCTGCGCTGGTCATACTGGGGCGCAAGGACGGCGGCCCAGCCCAGCTGGCCCAGGGTGCCGATGGAGAAGCCCAGGTAGAGGAACAGCAGCCAGCCGAACAGATAGACCGCCGGGGCGCCCGGCTGGACCAGGACGAACATCATCAGGGCCGCCAGCATCAGCATGGGGGTGGCCAGGGCCATCCAGGGGCGGTAGCGACCGAAACGGGTCCGGGTCTTGTCCATGCCCCAGCCGAGGAAGGGGTCGAAGACGATGTCGATCAGCCGCACGGCCATGAAGACGGTCGCGACCACCCCCAGCTCCAGCCCCACATAGGTGGCGTAGAATTCCGGCAGGGTGACGGGCAGGGCCACGCCGAAGGCCGCCAGCGGCAGGCAGGGGCCGGAGAAGGCGGCGAGCACGGCGTTGGAGCGACGGGGCGCGGCGGCGGCGGTCATGCGACGGGTCCGGGACAGCCCGGATGAGTCGGGCCGACGCAGGATTGCAGGTTTGGACGCGGGAGCGGAGTCGGATTCGGGCGGACGGCCGTCTGCGCGCTTGCTCCTGAGGGCCGCTTGAGGCTTGCTGGGGGCATGTGGCGAAGCTGTCTCGCGTTCCTGACTCTCTGGCTGGTCTTGGCCTTCGCCGGCGTAGCGCGCGCGGCGGGGCCCTGCCACACCAACGCCGACGTCTGGGGCGAGGAGGCCCTGGCCAATGCGGCCTCGGCCTATGGACTGGAGTGGGCGCCGTTCGGGGCGACAGAATTTGGGTGGATGGCCTATGCGCCCCTGATCCAGCAGGAGCTGCACACCCAGTGCGGCCCCGGTACGCCGGTCTTCGCCTCACAACTGGCGGGATTCCAGCAGACCCACGGCCTGGCGCCGACAGGCCTGTTCGACGCCGGGACCTTCCAGGTGTTGCGCGGGCTGTGGCAGGAGCGGCGGCCTTTCGTGATGGCGCGGATCCGTGGCGAATGCCCTGATCCACCGCCGATCAACCAACTGGGCTATCTGGTCGCGTCAGAAGAGCACGCCGACCGGCTGACCCGGCTGTTGCGGCGTGACGTGCTGGACGCCTATCGCCGGATGGTCGCCGCCGCACGGGCAGAGGTTCCCGAGATCGCCGCCGATCCCGAACTGCTGCAGATCTTCTCAGGCTTCCGGGACCCCGAGGCGGACGCCGCCCGCTGCGCCCAGCAGGGCAATTGCGACGGCCTGCGCCGCGCCGTCTGTTCGCCCCACCGGACGGGCGCGGCGGTCGATCTGTACGTCGGCCAGGCGCCGGGCCGGGGCGTCGACTCGACGGCGGCGGCCAGTCGCGAATATATGGCGCGCGGGGCGACCTATCGCTGGCTGGTCGCCAACGCCGGGCGGTTCGGCTTCGTTCCCTATGTCTATGAACCCTGGCACTGGGAATATGTGCGGCCCTGGGATCCTTCGTTCGCGCCCTGAGCCGATCGGACGAGCCTCCGGCTTTCATTTCAGTTTTTGACTGAAACCATCGTGAATTTTGAGAGGGGGCTTGCATGGCGTCAAGCGAAACGCCAAGTTAGCAACGGTCGTTGTTGCGAATGGCGGCCGTGATATTCAACGGAGTCCTCCCTTGCCCAAGATTCTCGTCCTCTACCACTCGACCTACGGCCATCTGGAAATCATGGCCGAAGCCGTCGCCGAAGGCGCGCGTCAGGTCGAAGGCGCCGTGGTCGACATCAAGCGCGTGCCGGAGACCGTGCCGGAAGAGCTGGCCAAGGCTTCGCACTACAAGCTGGATCAGAAGGCGCCGATCGCCAAGATCGACGATCTGAAGGACTATGACGCCATCATCATCGGCGCCGGCACCCGCTTCGGCTCGGCCGCCTCGCAGATGCGCGCCTTCCTGGACCAGGCCGGAGGCCTGTGGTTCACCGGCGCCCTGATCGGCAAGATCGGCGGCGCCTTCACCGCCACCGCGACCCAGCACGGCGGTCAGGAGACCACCTTCCAGGGTCTGCACAACTTCTTCATGCACCACGGCATGCCGGTGGTCGGTCTGCCGTATTCGTTCCAGGCCCAGATGACCCTGGACGCGGTGCACGGCGGCTCGCCCTATGGGGCGACGACGATCACGGGCGGCGACGGCTCGCGCATGCCCAGCGAGATCGAGCTGGACGGCGCCCGGTTTCAGGGCAAGCACATCGCCGAACTGGCCAAGAAGCTGCACGGCTGATCCGATGCGCCAGCCCGCGCTCTTCTTCGGTCATGGTTCGCCGATGAACGCCCTGGGCGGTCCCTACGGGGCCGCCTGGCGCGACCTGGGCGAGGCCGTGGGCAAGCCCGAGGGGATGGTGATGATCTCCGCCCACTGGGAGACGCGCGGGCTGGGCGTCACGGCGCAGGAGAAGCCCGAGACCATCCATGATTTCGGTGGTTTCCCGCGCGAACTTCACGAGATGCAGTATCCCGCGCCCGGCTCGCCAGCCCTGGCGGCCCGAGTCGCGGACCTGACCGGGGCGGTGCAGACGACGCAGTGGGGCCTGGATCACGGGACCTGGTCGGTGCTTTGCCATGTCTGGCCAGAGGCCGATGTGCCGGTGGTCCAGTTGTCGCTGAACCGCGAGCTGACGCCGCGCCAGCATTACGAGCTGGGCAGGACCCTGAGACCGCTGCGGGACGAGGGAATCGTGATCGCCGGCTCGGGCGACTTCGTCCACAATCTGCGGACCTGGAAGCGGGAGGCGGGGGCCGAGCCCTACGCCTGGGCGACCGGGTTCAATGAGGCGGTGAAGGCGGCGTTCGAGCGCGGCGACCATGAGGCCCTGATCGACTGGGTCGGTCTGGCCGAGGACGCCCAGCTGAGCGTGCCGACCGACGAGCACTTCCTGCCCGTGCTCTATGTGGCCGCCCAGCAGGCGGTCGGGGAGGCGGTGAGCTTCTTCAACGACCGGATCGACGGCGGTTCGATCTCGATGACGGGGGTGCGGATCGGGTGAGCCCGATCACGCCGCCTTGTCGCCCTCAACCATCTTCTGGATCGTCACATAGTCGGTCTTGCCGGTGCCCAGGACCGGGACCTCGGCGACCTTGACGATCTTCTTGGGGACGATCAGCTCGGGCGCGCCGTTGGCGCGGGCCCATTCCGCCAGGGGCGCGACCTCGGCCCCGGCGTGGTCGGTGACCAGGACCAGTTTTTCGCCCTTGCGGGTGTCTGGAATGGAGACCACGGCGTGACGCTGGTCCGGCCAGACCGCACCGGCTATGCCCTCTACCGCCGTCAGGGACACCATTTCGCCGCCGATCTTGGCGAAGCGTTTGGCGCGCCCCTTGATGGTGACATAGCCCTCGGCGTCGACATCGACGATGTCGCCGGTGTCCAGCCAGTCGTCGCCCACCGCATCCCAGGCCAGCGGCTCGGCGGCCGTGACATAGCCGCTCATGATGTTGGGTCCCTTCAGGAACAGCCGGCCGCCCTCGTCGATTCCCTCAACCGGCTCCAGCTTCCAGTCCATGCCGGGCAGGATCTGGCCGACGGTGCCGGGGGCGTTGCGCTCGGGATGGTTGACCGCCACCACAGGCGAGGCCTCGGTCGCGCCGTAGCCTTCCAGCAGTTCGACGCCGCCGAACTTGGTGTTGAATAGGTTGCGGGTCTCCTCGCGCACCTTTTCGGCGCCGGCGACGGCGAATTTGAGGGTGGCGAAGTCGCCGGGCTCGGCGACCCGGGCGTACTGGCTGAGGAAGGTATCGGTCGCGAAAAGAATGGACGCCTTCACCTGGGGCAGCAGGTCGGTGATCTGTTTGGCGTGAAGCGGCGAAGGGTACTGGAAGGCCTTCAGACCCTGGAGCAGGGGCAGGACGACGCCGCCGGTCAGGCCGAAACAGTGGAAGGTCGGCAGGGGATTGAACATCACCCATTCCGGCAGAAGGTCGATATGGGCCGCGACCTGTCGGGCGTTGGCGACCAGGTTCTTCTGGCTCAGAACCACGCCCTTTGGCGTGCCGAAACTGCCGGAGGTGAACAGGACCACGCCCGGCGCGTCCGGATCGGTCTTGACCCGGAACCGCTTGGGTGCGGCGCCGGCCGCGAGGCCGTACAGCTTGTCCTGAAGCCCGATGGTCTTGCGTATGTCGTCCAGCCAGACGATCTCAGCCCCCGTCTCGAGCTCCGCGATCAGATCGTCCAGCTTGGCCTGGTCGATGAAGCGTCTGGCGGTCAGGACCTTCTTGACCCCGGCGGCCTTGATGGCGGCCTTCAGATTGGCCTCGCCGGCGGTGAAGTTCAGCATGACCGGCACGCGGCCGTGGGCGTGCAGGCCGAAGAAGGTGACGACCACGCCCATGGACGAGGGCAGCAGGATGGCGACCCGCTCGCCCAGCTCGGTCATCTTCGCGATCTTGCGGCCCAGAACGAAGGCGGCGCGGATCAAGCCCGTGTAGGTGAGGGGGTGGCGATCCTGGTCTTCGAGGATCTCCTTGTCCCCAAACCGGGCGCGCGCCTCGATCAGGGCGTCGATCAGCGAGGTCTCGTACAGCGAAGGGTCCAGATCCTGGCGCAAACGCGTCTCCTGCGGAGGGCGCGACAGGCCCTCTCTGTTGTCGGGCGTCCGTCAATAATGACGCAACGGCGTCTTGAAAAGATGCGTAACGTCGCGTGAGTTCCCGAGCGGACCAACGGGCGCGCCATCATCTGTAACCGCCTGTGGCTTGCCATTGGGCGCGGGAAGGCCGAAATACCGGCCATGGTGACCCTGATCGACACCCTTCAGCGTAAGCCGTCGGAGCTGCGCCACCCGGAAAAGCAGAACCGCCCGGAGACGGTCGTTCTGAAAAAGCCCGACTGGCTGCGGGTCAAGGCGCCTGGATCGGGTCAGTACAACGCCACCAAGGACATCGTCCGCTCCAAGGGGCTGCACACGGTCTGTGAAGAGGCGGCTTGCCCAAATATCGGAGAGTGCTGGAGCCAGAAGCACGCCACCCTGATGATCATGGGCGACACCTGCACGCGGGCGTGCGCCTTCTGCAACGTCAAGACGGGCCTACCCCAGCCGCTGGACCCGGAGGAGCCGGGCAAGGTCGGGCTGGCGGTGTCGCAGATGGGGCTGAACCATGTGGTGATCACCTCGGTCGACCGCGACGACGTGGCCGACGGCGGGGCGGCTCACTTCGCCGAGGTGGTGCGCCAGATCCGCCTCCAGGCGCCGAACACCACAATCGAGATCCTGACGCCCGACTTCCTGCGCAAGGACGGGGCGGCGGCGGTGATGATCGACGCCAAGCCCGACGTCTTCAACCACAATCTCGAGACCGTTCCGCGCCTGTATCTGAAGATCCGGCCCGGCGCCCGCTACTTCCACAGCCTGCGCCTGTTGCAGATGGTCAAGGAGCGCGACCCGAACCAGTTCACCAAGTCCGGCATCATGGTCGGCCTGGGCGAGACCAAGGAAGAGGTCATGCAGGTGATGGACGACATGCGGTCCGCCGGCGTCGACTTCATCACCATCGGCCAGTACCTGCAGCCGACGCGCAAACACGCCGCCATCGACCGGTTCGTGACCCCTGAAGAGTTCAAGGCCTATGAGGCGATCGCCCGGGCCAAAGGCTTCCTGATGGTGTCGTCGTCGCCGCTGACGCGTTCGTCGCACCACGCCGGCGACGACTTCGCCCGGCTGAAGGCTGCGCGCGAGGCGCAGCTGCGCCGCTAAATTCCGTATGGCCGTCCACCGCGTAACGCGCATTCTTCCCTATGCGCCCGAACAGCTTGCCGATCTGGTCGCCGATGTGCGGACCTATCCCGACTTCGTCCCCTGGGTCACCTCGATGCGGGTCTGGAACGCGCGGGCCGAAGGCGAGGGCGTGACCGTGCTGGACGCCGAGGCGGGGGTGGGTTTCTCCTTCCTGAAGGAGCGGTTCTCCACCTGGGTCCGGCATGATCGTAATGCGCCGAAGGTGGAGGTCGGCCTGTTGCGCGGGCCGTTCAAGCATCTGAAGAACCGGTGGGAGTTCTTCCCGCATCCCGAGGGGACGCGGCTGGAGTTCGTGATCGACTTCGCCTTCAAGTCCCGCATGCTGGACCTGATGCTGTCGGCCAATTTCGACCGGGCGGTGGAAAAGCTGATCGGCTGTTTCGAGGCCGAGGCGGTGCGGAGGTACGGCAGGCGATGAGTTTCGATTTCGACGCGACCGTCGTGGGCGCCGGGGCCGTGGGCCTGGCGTGCGGTCGGGCGTTGTCGAAACGGGGCCTGACGGTGCTGGTGCTGGAGAAGGAAGGCCATGTCGGCCAGGGCGTCTCGTCGCGCAATTCCGAGGTGATCCACGGCGGCCTCTATTATCCGACCGCTTCGCTGAAGGCCCGCTTCTGCGTCGAGGGGCGGCGGGCGCTTTACGACTTCTTGGCCACTCACAAGATCGATCACTGGAAGTGCGGCAAGCTGGTCGTGGCGACCGAAGAGGCCGAGGTCGAGCGGATCGAGGCCATCTTCGAACAGGCGACGGCGAACGGGGTCGAGGGGCTGGAGCACCTGACCGGCGCCCAGGCGCGGGCGCTGGAGCCGGAACTGAACGCCCACGCCGCCATCCTGTCGCCCGAGAGCGGCCTGTTCGACAGCCACGGCTATATGCTGGCCCTGCAGGGCGAGATCGAGGATGCGGGCGGATCGGTGGTGGTCTCGGCCCCGTTCGAGGGCGCAGAGCCCCTGCCGGGCGGCGGCTTCACGATCCGCGTGGGCGGGGAGGGGGCGATGGCGGTCTCCTGCCGTCTGCTGGTGACGGCGCCCGGTCTCTCGGCCCAGGCCGTAGCGGCGGCGATCGAGGGCTATCCGGCAGAGGACATCCCCGCCGGCCATTTCGGCAAGGGCGTCTATTTCCGGCTGGTCGGCAAGGCGCCGTTCGACCGGCTGATCTATCCGCCGCCGATTCCCGGCGCCCTGGGCACCCATTATCGCAAGGACCTAGGCGGTCAGGCGGTGTTCGGCCCGGACCTGGCCTATGTCGAGAGCGAGGACTATTCGGTCGATCCGGCCAAGGCGGAAGAGTTCGCCGGCTATATCCGTCGCTTCTGGCCGGGGCTGCCTGATGGAGCTTTGACCCCGGACTACGCGGGCATTCGGCCCAAGCTGCACGGGCCTGGCGAGCCGCAGCCGGACTTCCAACTGCACGGGGTCGAGCGCCACGGCATGGAGGGGCTGATGGCTCTGTTCGGCATCGAAAGCCCAGGTCTGACCAGCTCCCTGGCCATCGGCGAGGCCGTGGCCGCCGCCCTGACGGAGGCCGCATGACAGAAAGAGAAAAGATGCTGGCCGGCCTGCCCTATGATCCGGGCGATCCGGACCTGCGCGACGGCCGCGCCCGCGCCGTGGCCCTGACCGTCGCCATCAACGCCGAACCGGATCGAGACCGGCGCCGCGCCCTGGTCAACCAACTGGTCCGGGCGTCGGACAGCGCGGCGATCATCATGCCGGGCTTCTACTGCGACTACGGGGTCAACATCCATTTCGGCTCGAACGCCTTCGTCAACGCCAACAGCGTGTTTCTGGACTGCGCGGAGATTCGAATCGGCGACAACTTCCAGGCCGGTCCCGGCGTGCAGTTGCTGACGCCGGAACATCCGCTGGACGCCGTCGAACGGCGGGGTAGGGAATCCGCCCGGCCGATCGTCATCGGCGACGATGTCTGGATCGGCGGCGGGGCGATCATCCTGGCCGGCGTCTCCATCGGCGATCGGGCGGTGATCGGCGCCGGCAGCGTCGTCACCCGAGACGTTCCGGCGGACGTCGTGGTGGTCGGCAATCCGGCCAAGATCGTCCGCCGCCTGACGCCCGCTTAAACGCCTTGAAATCGTCGCGCGGTTCATGCATAAGCCGCGCCTCGCGTGGCGGTCCGGTGGGCCGCCGCTATTGTTTTCGCGCCAGACAGGCTTCGGCTCTGGGCGGCGCCCGACTTAGAAGATTGAGACGGACATGGCCGTTCCGAAGCGCAAAGTATCCCCCTCGCGTCGCAACATGCGCCGCGCCCACGACGCCCTGACCTCGAACGTCTATGTCGAGGACAAGGACACCGGCGAGCTGAAGCGCCCGCACCACATCGACCTGAAGACCGGCACCTATCGCGGCCGTCAGGTTCTGACGCCGAAGGAAGACTAGTCTTTTCCTCCCGGCCCGGTCGCCGACCGGACAAAGAGATTTACGGCGCGCGGTGATCCGCGCGCCGTTTTCGTGCGTTCATGGCGGCGAAGCTTGTTCGGGAGACTTCGTCGATGATCCGTTTCGCCGCCGTCAGCGCTGTCGCTTTTTTGACTCTCTCCGCCTGTGAACGTCGAGAGGAACCAGCGCCGAAGCCCGCCGCGCCGGCCTCGACGCCTCAGGCCGCTCCAGCGCCCGCGGATCCTAACGCCCTGACCAGCGAGGGCCTGGGCCCCGCGCGGATCGGCATGACACGCGCCCAGCTGGTTCAGGTCTGGGGCGAGGATTCGCAGCCCAATGCGGTCGGCGGCCCCGATCCCGAGACCTGCGACGAGTTCCATCCCACGAAGGCGCCCGCGGATGTGAGGGTCATGATTCAGAACGGCGTCCTGACCCGGATCACCGCCGCCCGTGAGGCGACGGTCAAGACCGACCGCGGCTTCGGCCTCGGCGACGACGGCATGGCGATCAAACAGGCCTATGGCGGCGCCGTCTTCGCCCAGCCGCACAAATATGAGCCGGCTCCTGCGGAGGATCTGTTCGTCTGGTCGCGCGGCGGCTCCACCGCCTATGTCGTCGATCCTGCGGCGCGCGGCCTTCGCTATGAGGTCGGCGCCGACGGCAAGGTGAAAGCGATCCATGCGGGCGATCCGTCGATACAGCTGGTCGAGGGCTGTTCCTGACGGCAATGGGCGCGGCAGCCATTGGCGATTCGCAGGGAGACGGCTAAACCCCTCGGACCTGTTTTTCGCCTGAGCCAAAGAGCCGAGCCATGACCGACATCGCCGACATCGTCGCCCGCCAGATTCTCGACAGCCGGGGCAATCCGACGGTGGAAGTGGATGTGATCCTGGATGACGGCTCTTTCGGCCGCGCCGCCGTGCCCTCGGGCGCCTCGACCGGCGCCCACGAGGCCGTCGAACTGCGCGACGGCGACAAGGATATGTGGGGCGGCAAGGGCGTGCAGAAGGCGGTCGACGCCGTCAACGGCGAGATCTTTGACGCCCTGTCCGGCATGGACGCCGAGGATCAGCGTCGGATCGACGAGGCGATGATCGAGCTGGACGGCACGCCGAACAAGGGCCGTCTGGGCGCCAACGCCATCCTGGGCGTGTCACTCGCCGCCGCCAAGGCCAGCGCCATCTCGGCCGGCTTGCCGCTGCATCGCTACATCGGCGGCGTCTCTGCCCGCGTCCTGCCCACGCCGATGATGAACATCATCAACGGCGGCGCCCACGCCGACAATCCGATCGACATCCAGGAATTCATGATCCTGCCGACCGGCGCCGAGACCTTCACCGACGCCCTGCGCATGGGTACGGAGATCTTCCACGCCCTGAAGAAGCAGCTGAAGGACGCGGGTCACAACACCAATGTCGGGGACGAGGGCGGCTTCGCGCCGAACCTGGCCTCGGCCGAGGAGGCTCTGAGCTTCATCACCAAGGCGGGTCAGGCCGCCGGCTATCTGGCCGGTGAAGACTTCCACCTGGGTCTGGACGTCGCCTCGACCGAGTTCTTCAAGGACGGCAAGTACGTCATGGCCGGCGAGGGCAAGACCGTCGACGCCGAGGGCATGGCCGCCTATCTGGTCGATCTTTGCGAGCGGTTCCCGATCGTCTCGATCGAGGACGGCATGGCCGAGGACGATTTCGACGGCTGGCGCCTGCTGACCGAACGTCTCGGTGACCGGGTCCAGCTGGTCGGCGACGATCTGTTCGTGACCAATCCGGCGCGTCTGGCCGCCGGCATCGGCGAGGGTCTGGCCAACTCCATCCTGATCAAGGTCAACCAGATCGGCACCCTGTCGGAGACCCTGGACGCCGTCGATATGGCGCACCGCGCCGGCTACACCGCCGTGATGAGCCATCGCTCGGGCGAGACCGAGGATTCGACCATCGCCGACCTGGCCGTGGCCACCAACTGCGGACAGATCAAGACCGGTTCGCTGGCCCGCTCGGACCGGGTGGCCAAGTACAATCAGCTGCTGCGCCTGGAGGAGATGCTGGGCGACCAGGCCGTCTATTTCGGCGACGGCATGCTGCTGCGCTAGACCTGTGAATTGTCGGCGAAGAATCAGCGTTCTTCGCCGACCTTCTTAAGGTCAAGCTACTTTTCGTTAGGCATTTTCGGGCACAGTTAATGAACTGTGTCTCTCGCGCTCAGAAGGAGCGTCTGTCTTGCCCGAACGGATGAAGCCGTACCGCCTGTCCATCGTCCTTTTGCTCCTGCTCGCCTATCTTGGGGTGCAGGCCCTGACGGGCGAGCGCGGCCTGCTGAGCGGATCGTCGCGGGACGCCCTGCTGGGGCAGCGCGAGGCGCAGCTCGCCCATCTGACGGAACAACGGCGCGATCTGGAAACCCGCGTGCGCTATCTGCGCAGCGACAGCCTGTCCAAGGATCTGCTGGAGGAGCGGGCGCGCGCCGTTCTCGGGTTTTCGGACCCGCGCGACTATGTGATTGCTGTTCAGGCGCAATCCGTTCAGGGGTGAAAATCCTCCCCACTTGAACTATTGTTACAGCTTGGCCCGCCCCCCTTTGCGTTTCGGGAACGAAGGCTGCTAAAGCCCCCTTCCGTAACGATAAGAAGGCGTCGCTCCCCGGCGCCTAGCCGGGAGATGCCGGATGGCGAAAGCCCCAGCCAAAGCCGCTCAGACCACTGCGCCTGACAAACTGCCGAACACGCCTTCGGCCTCCAAGGAGGACCTCCTCCGCTATTACCGTGAGATGGTGCTCATCCGCCGCTTCGAGGAGCGGGCGGGCCAGCTTTACGGCATGGGTCTGATCGGGGGGTTCTGCCACCTGTACATCGGCCAGGAAGCCGTGGCCGTGGGCGTTCAGGAGAGCGTCAAACAGGGCCATGACAAGATCATCACCGGCTACCGCGATCACGGCCATATGCTGGCTGCGGGCATGGATCCGAAGGAAGTCATGGCCGAGCTGACCGGCCGCATCGGCGGTTCGTCGAAGGGCAAGGGCGGCTCGATGCACATGTTCGACGTGCCGACCGGCTTCTACGGCGGTCACGGCATCGTCGGCGCCCAGGTGGCCCTAGGCACGGGCCTGGCCTTTGCAGGCAAGTACCGCGGCGACGATTCTGTGGCCTTCGTCTATTTCGGCGACGGCGCCTCGAACCAGGGTCAGGTCTACGAAAGCTTCAACATGGCCCAGCTGTGGAAGCTGCCGGCCATCTACATCATCGAGAACAATCAGTACGCCATGGGTACGAGCATCGAACGCTCGTCATCCACGACCCAGCTCAGCCAGCGCGGCGCCAGCTTCGGCATTCCCGGCGAACAGGTCGACGGCATGGATGTGATCGCGGTGCGCGATGCGGTCAAGAAGGCGGTGGATCGCGCCCGCGCCGGCGAGGGCCCCTACATCCTTGAGGTCAAGACCTACCGCTATCGCGGCCACTCCATGTCCGATCCGGCCAAGTACCGGACCAAGGAAGAGGTGGACGAGGTCAAGAAGACCCGCGATCCCATCGATCACGTCAAGACCCTGCTGGCCGCCGCCAATGCGACCGAGGACGAGCTGAAGGCCATCGACAACGAGATCAAGGCCATCGTCGCAGAGGCCGTTCAATTCGCCCAAGAAAGCCCGGAACCCGATCCGTCCGAGCTCTATACCGACGTCTACGTGGAGGCCTGATCCGTGACCGACATCCTCATGCCGGCGCTGTCCCCCACGATGGAAGAGGGCACGCTGACCAAATGGCACATCAAGGCGGGCGACACCGTGTCGGCCGGCCAGGTGATCGCCGAGATCGAAACCGACAAGGCCACGATGGAAGTCGAGGCCGTGGATGAAGGCGAAGTGCTGGAGATCCTGGTCGCCGAAGGCTCGGAGAATGTGAAGGTCAATACGCCGATCGCGCGTCTGGCCGGCGAAGACGGCGCGGCGGCGCCCGCCCCGAAGGCGGAGTCCGACAAGGCCCAGGCCGATGCGCCCAAGGCGACCGCCGAGGGCAAGACCGGCGATCCCGAAAAGGCCCCGACCCAGACCTCGACCCCCAAGGTCGAGCTGCGCGATCCGGAAATCCCGGCCGACGCCAAGCTGGTGAAGACCACCATCCGCGACGCCCTGCGCGACGCCATGGCCGAGGAGATGCGTCGCGACGACAAGGTCTTCCTGATCGGTGAGGAAGTCGCCCAGTATCAGGGCGCCTACAAGGTCAGCCGCGAGCTGCTGCAGGAGTTCGGCGACCAGCGCGTGGTCGACACCCCGATTACCGAGCACGGCTTCGCGGGCCTAGGCGTCGGCGCCGCCATGGCGGGCCTGAAGCCGATCGTCGAGTTCATGACCTTCAACTTCGCCATGCAGGCGATCGACCACATCATCAACTCGGCCGCCAAGACGCTTTATATGTCGGGCGGTCAGATCAAGGCGCCGATCGTCTTCCGCGGCCCGAACGGCGCGGCCAGCCGCGTGGCGGCCCAGCACAGCCAGGACTATTCGGCCTGGTATGCCCAGGTGCCGGGCCTGAAGGTCATCGCCCCCTATGATGCGGCCGACGCCAAGGGCCTGCTGAAGGCGGCCATCCGCGACCCGAACCCGATCGTCTTCCTCGAACACGAGATGATGTACGGGCTGGAGTTCGACGTGCCGGAGGTCGAGGACTACGTCCTGCCGATCGGCAAGGCCAAGGTACGCCGCGAAGGCCGCGACGTCACCATCACCTGCCACAGCCGCATGGTCGGCTTCGCCCTGCAGGCCGCCGAGAAGCTGGCCGAGGAAGGCATCGAGTGCGAGGTGGTCGATCTGCGCACCCTGCGTCCGCTGGACACCGACACCATTGTCCAGAGCGTCAAGAAGACCAGCCGCCTGGTCTCGGCCGAAGAGGGCTGGGGTCCGATGGGCGTGGGCGCCGAGGTGGTGGCCCGCGTCATCCAACACGCCTTCGACTATCTGGACGCCCCGCCGTTGCGGGTGCACCAGGAGGACGTGCCTCTGCCCTACGCCGCCAATCTGGAAGCCCTGTCGCTGCCGGGCGTGGACAAGATCATCGCAGCCGTGAAGCAGGTGATGGCATGACCGATATCCTGATGCCGGCCCTGTCTCCGACCATGGAAGAGGGCGTCCTGGCCAAGTGGCATGTGAAGGTCGGCGACGTCGTCTCCGCCGGGGACGTGATCGCCGAGATCGAAACCGACAAGGCCACGATGGAAGTCGAGGCCGTGGACGAGGGCGAGATCACCGACATCCTGGTCGCTGAAGGCACGGAAGGGGTGAAGGTCAATACGCCCATCGCCCGACTGAAGGATGAGGGCGGCTCGGCGTCCCCAAAGGCCGACAAGCCCGCCGGCCCGTCGACGAGCGACAAGCCGGCTCAGGCCGGCCATGAAAGCGGACAGGCCGTGGCCACGCCCGAAGGCGTGAAGTCCGCCGAGGCCGTTCTGCCGCCTAAGAGCGCGCCGGCGCCGAAGTCCGAAAGCGGCCAGCGCATCTTCGCCTCACCCCTGGCGCGCCGGATCGCGGCTCAGAACGGCGTCGATCTGAAGTCGGTCAAGGGCACCGGTCCGCATGGGCGCATCGTTCGCCGCGATGTGGAAGCCGCCGGCAAGGGATCTGTCCAGCCCGCCGCTGCCGCTGCGACGCCCGCCGCCGCTGAGCCCCGCAAGGCCCTGTCCCTGGCCCAGATGGGTATCCCGGACGGCAGCTACGACCTGATCCCGCTGGACGGGATGAAGAAGGCCGTGGCGCGGCGGATGGTGGAGAGCGTGCAGAACGTGCCGCACTTCCCCTTGTTCATCGACTGCGAGATCGACCAGCTGATGGCCGTCCGCGCCAAGGTGAACAAGATGCTGGAGCCGCAGGGGATCAAGGTCTCGGTCAACGACTTCGTCATCAAGGCCGCCGCCCTTGCCCTGAAGATGGTGCCGGAGGCGAACGCCTCCTACACCCCCGAAGGCATCGCCATGCACCACAACGCCGACATCTCCATGGCGGTGGCGATCGACGGCGGCCTGATCACCCCGATCATCAGGAAGGCCGAGACCAAGGGTCTGGCGCAGATCGCGACCGAGTCCAAGGACCTGGCCAAGCGCGCCCGCGACCGCAAGCTGAAGCCGGAAGAGTTCCAGGGCGGCACCTTCTCGGTGTCCAACCTGGGCATGTTCGGCATCAAACAGTTCACCTCGATCGTCAACGAGCCCCAGGGCTGTATCATGAGCGTGGGCGCGGGCGAGCAGCGGGCCGTGGTCAAGAACGGCCAGGTGGTTCCGGCCACGGTCATGACCGTGACCCTGACCTGCGATCACCGCGTGGTGGACGGCGCGACCGGCGCCCGCTTCCTGCAGGCGTTCAAGCCGCTGATCGAAGATCCCGTCGCGATGCTGGCGTAGGGGGAGGAGATAGTCATGACCTCGGTCTATGACTTCTCCGCCCGCGCCATCGACGGCGCCGAGGTGTCGCTGGACCGTTTCCGTGGTCAGGCGCTGCTGATCGTCAATACCGCGTCCAAGTGCGGCTTCACCGGCCAATACGAGGGTCTGGAGACGCTGCACCGGGATTTCGCCGACGCGCCGTTCGAGGTTCTGGGCTTTCCCTGCAACCAGTTCGGCAATCAGGAGCCGGGCAAGGCGGCGGAAATCGCCGCCTTCTGCGCCACCAGTTTCGACGTGAGCTTCCCCCTGTTCGACAAGGTGGAGGTCAATGGGCCGAACCGGCATCCGCTCTATGCCTGGCTGACCAAGCAGAAACGGGGCTTCCTCGGCTCCCAATCCATCAAGTGGAACTTCACCAAGTTCCTGACCGACCGCGAGGGCAGGGTGGTCGCCCGCTACGCCCCGCAGACTGAACCCGAGGCCATCAAGGCCGACATCGAGAAGTTGATCTGATCATGGCTGCTGAATTCGATCTCGTCGTCATCGGCTCGGGCCCCGGCGGTTACGTCGCGGCCATCCGCGCCAGCCAGCTGGGCCAGAAGGTCGCCATCGTCGAGCGCGAGAACCTGGGCGGCATCTGCCTGAATTGGGGCTGTATACCGACCAAGGCCCTGCTGAAGTCGGGCGAGAAGTTCGAGAGCCTGAGCCATCTGAAGGACTACGGCCTGTCGGCGTCCGGCGCGTCGTTCGACTTCGACGCCATCATCCAGCGCTCGCGCGGCGTCGCGGCGACGATGAACAAGGGCGTCGCCTTCCTGATGAAGAAGAACAAGATCGAGGTGATCGAGGGTTCGGCCAAGCTGGAGAAGGGCGCTGCGGCGCCCAAGGTCGTGATCGCCCTGAAGGCCGGCGGGTCGCGCACGGTCGAGGCCAAGTCGGTGATGCTGGCGGTCGGCGCGCGGGCGCGCGCCCTGCCGCAGATCGGTCTGGAGGCCGACGGCGACAAGATCTGGGCCTATCGCGACGCCCTGGCGCCGAAGAAGCTGCCCAAGACCTTCGTGGTCATTGGCTCGGGCGCCATCGGCATCGAGTTCGCCAGCTTCTATCGCGCCCTGGGCTGCGAGGTGACGGTCGTGGAGGCGGTCGAGCGCATCATGCCGGTCGAAGACGAGGAGGTCTCCAAGGCCGCGCAGAAGTCGTTCGAGAAGCGCGGGATCAAGTTCAAAGTCGGCGCCAAGGTGACCAAGGTCTCCAAGACCGGCGCGGGCGTGAAGGTCGACATCGAGGTCGGCGGCAAGGCCGAGGCCCTAGAGGCCGAGGTCTGCATCTCGGCCGTGGGCATCACCGCCAACACCGACGGCATCGGCCTGGAGGCCCTGGGCGTCGAACTGGACCGCGGCCATATCAAGACCGACAGCCACTGCCAGACCAACGTCAAGGGCCTGTTCGCCATCGGCGACTGCGCCGGCGCGCCCTGGCTGGCGCATAAGGCCAGCCACGAAGGCATTCACGCCGCCGAATATATCGCCGGTTACAAGACTCCCAATGTCGTCTCGCCCATCGCCGGCTGCACCTACGCCCAGCCGCAGGTCGCTTCGGTCGGCGTCACCGAACAGGCCGCCCGCGCCGAGAAGCGCGAGGTCAAGATCGGCCGCTTCCCGTTCCGCGTGAACGGCAAGGCCGTCGCCGCCGGCGAGATCGACGGCTTCGTCAAGGTGATCTTCGACGCCAAGACCGGCGCCCTGATCGGCGCCCATATGATTGGTCACGAAGTGACCGAGATGATCCAGGGCTATGTCACCGCCATCACCATGGAGGCGACGGAAGAAGACATCCACGGCATCGTCTATCCGCACCCGACCATGTCGGAAGCCATGCACGAGGCGGCACTGGACGCCTATGGACGGGTGCTGCACATCTGATCCTGCCGTGACGGTCATCCTCCAGCGCGATCTGGGGGATGACGGCGAGGGGCCCAGTGCAACGGCCTTATCGACTTCTATTGGGCTCGCAGCGCGGTGACTTGCTCGGTGAGAAACTGTTTCAACAGTTTGCCCGATGCTTCACCGGAATCGGCCCGCTGACACCACGATTATAAAAATGTCCGACTCCACTCTTGGTTGGGGATCTCATATACCTGTACAGACACAGGGGCCATCGTCTTGGACTGAAAGACGCTCATTGTGATCGTAGTTCGTAAGGGTGCAGACACCCAGTCGACATATCGTGTAGATCGATTAATTTTTAAATAGGTGTTTCGTGAGAGTGGTACCTTTTTTCTTGTTTGGTGCGGCGAGATCCGGAACAAACGCTCTTACGTGGGCGCTAGAAACGTCTGATCAGATCTCTGTGCGGAACGAAGATAGCCCAGATTGTTTCGATCAGTTTGTACTTAGGGACAAAATTGACATCGATGCTGTGTTGGCGAAATCGGCGCCTAAGCCTGTTTTCTTCAAATCATTTCATGATACTCCGCGAGCGCGGTGCCTACTCGAAAGCTACCCCGGTTCTCGCGCGGTTTACCTAATTAGGCAGCCGGGTGACTGTATAGGATCGTTTGTAAACGAATTTGGCGAGGCCGGGGCGCGTGTATGGCTCCAACGATTTTCTTCGGCCGCAAAGGAGCGTGGCGGCATACTATTACGTATGTGTCGTGGTGATACTATTGCAACCGAAATTGCAATTAATAAGGCGCAGCTAATGCTTGAAGAAATTGCAATATCTGGGGCTTCGGTTGCAAACATAGGAGCATGTTATTACCTGTGGGCGCATTCGTTTGCTCATCATATTGGACTTTTTCAAGATCCGAGATTTTTGGTGCTAGATTACGACGCTATGGTTGCGGATCCGCAGGTCGCGATTGATCGAACCTGTCATCATTTTTCGATCGAGCGACTGAATATTGACCCAGATTATTGGTTCGCGGGACGCCGCTTCGGTAAAAGCGTAGAAATTTCAACGCGATTGCTTGCAAAATGTGAAGCGATCTACGATGAAGTGTCCCATGCGTTCTGATAGGTTGCTTAAGATGAGGCGCAGTTAGGCTAGCTTGTCCGGCAGAATCTGAATTCAGTCCATGAAGGCGCTCGCGATATGGTCTGTGACCTCGCGCTGAATGACGCCTATTTTACATCGGGCCGTGGTCAAGCACGCGCCGAAGATTAGAAGGATTCACACCACTACTTAAGGGGCTGCTTTTAAGTGGCCTAACCCGACCTGCAATCCTGTTGATCTACCGCCTTTTGCCCAACTCCGCGGCGATGTCCTTGGTCATGCGGCCGACCTTTCGGCTCTTCTTAGTCCTGTCCATCCCGACAAGACAGCCGGTTCAGGCCTTGGGCAGGACGCCGGTTTCGAAGAAGGCGTCCAGGCGGGCCTCCCAAGGGACGGTGTCGAGGCCCTGGGCGGCGATCCAGGCGTCGTCGAAATAGGTGGAGGCGTAGCGGTCGCCGTGGTCGCACAGGATTGACACGATCGAACCGCATTCGCCCGCCTGCGCCATCTCCTGGGCGAGTTCGACACAGGCCCACAGGTTGGTGCCGGTCGATCCGCCGCAGGGGCGGCCCAGACGCCGGCTGAGGACGCGCGCAGCGGCGATGGAGGCGACGTCGGGGACGACGATCATCCGATCCACCACGCTGGGGATGAAGGAGGGCTCGACCCGCGCCCGGCCGATGCCCTCGATCAGGGACGGTCGATCGGCGCTGCTCTGGACCGCCGCTTCGGCCCAGTGACGGTGAAAGACCGAGGCTTCCGGGTCGGCGACGCAGATCCGGGTATCGTGGCGATTGAACCGGGCGAACCGGCCGATGGTCGCCGAGGTGCCGCCGGTGCCGGCGCCGCACACGATCCAGCGCGGGACGGGGCAGGGCTCGCGTCGCATCTGGGCGAAGATGGATTCGGCGATATTGTTGTTGCCGCGCCAGTCCGTGGCCCGTTCGGCATAGGTGAACTGGTCCATGTAGTGGCCGCCCAGTTCGTCGGCGAGCCGCTGGCTCTCGGCGTAGGCGTCGCCGGGCACGTCCACGAAATGGCAGCGTCCGCCGTAGAATTCGATGGCGGCGATCTTCTCCTGGGCGGTGGAGCGCGGCACCACGGCGATGAAGGGCAGGTTCAGCATCCGGGCGAAATAGGCCTCGGACACGGCGGTCGAGCCGCTGGACGCCTCGATGATGGTCATGCCCTCGCCGATCCAGCCGTTGCTGAGGGCGTAGAGGAACAGCGACCGCGCCAGACGGTGCTTCAGGCTGCCGGTCGGGTGGCTGGATTCGTCCTTCAGATACAGGGCGATGTCCGACAGGGCCGGCATGTCCACCGGGATCAGATGGGTGTCGGCCGAGCGGTTGTAGTCCGCCTCGATCCGCCGCATGGCCCAGCTCAACCAGGCGCGATCAACGGTGGGACGGGCAGGGGCGGACATGGCGGACTCGGTCGCAGACAGGAAGGCGATGGCTTAGGCCAAAGCTTGGCCGACGGCAAAGGCGGATGATCGCCGCCACGCCGACGTCGCTCCGCTCAGTCCGCCTTCTCCACGAAACTGTCGATCACCCGTTTCTCGCCCGCCTTGTCGAAATCGACCAGCAGCTTGTTGCCCTCTATGACGCGGACGTGGCCGTAGCCGAACTTCTGGTGGAAGACGCGCTGGCCGCGCGCCCATCCTGAGCTGGACTTCGGGTCCGCCGTGGCGATCAGGCGGCCGTCGCCCTCGATCACGGCCTTGCGCGCGGGGATGCGGTTCGGCGTCTGTGCGGCGGTGAAGCTTTGGGCCCGTTTCCAGCCGGGGGAGGAATAGCCGCTGCCGAAGCTGGGCGCGTCGTCCCAGCGGCTCTTGGCCTCCTTCATGCCGGTCGAGGCACCGTAGTAGCCGGTGTCGGATTGGGGATCGACGTGGGCGATGGGCAGTTCGTCGACGAAGCGGCTGGGCAGTTGCGAGGTCCAGCGGCCATAGACCAGGCGGTTGGCGGCGAAGGAGATGCGGGCGTCCTGTTTGGCGCGGGTGACGCCGACATAGGCCAGGCGGCGTTCCTCCTCCAGGCCCTTCTCGCCCTTTTCGTCGATGCTGCGCTGGCTGGGGAAGACGCCTTCCTCCCAGCCGGGCAGAAAGACCAGCGGGAACTCCAGCCCCTTGGCGCCGTGCAGGGTCATGATCTGGACCGCCCCGTCGCCGTTCGGATCGTCGCTGGTCGCCCGCTCCAGGTCCATGACCAGGGAGACGTGCTCCAGATAGGCTTGCAGCGTCTCGAACTGCTGCATGGACTGGGTCAGCTCCTTCAGGTTCTCCAGCCGCGTCTGCCCGCTGGTGCGGTCGGCCTTCTGCATCTCGGTGTAGCCGCTCTCCTCCAGCACCGTCTCCATCACCTGCCAGTGGGGCGTGGTCTCGGCCAGGGCGCGCCAGCGGTCCAGGTCGCGCACGAAGTTGGACAGGGCGGTGCGGGTGCGGGCCTGAAGCTCGTCGGTGTTGATCAGGCCGCGCACGGCCGTCAGGGCGGACAGGTCGTGCCGGCGGGCCAGTTGCAGGATCTTCTGTACGCTGGTGTCGCCGATGCCGCGCTTGGGCACATTGACGATCCGCTCGAAGGCCAGGTCGTCGTCCTCGGACTGGATCAGCCGCAGATAAGCGTGGGCGTCGCGGATTTCGGCGCGTTCGAAGAATCGGGGGCCGCCGATGACCTGATAGGGGATGGCCAGCATGACCAGCCGCTCTTCGAAGGCCCGCATCTGGAAGGAGGCGCGGACCAGTATGGCCATGTCCTTGTACTTCAGCCCCGGCTTGCCGGCGTGGGGGCGACGCGCGGTCTCGATCTCATCGGCGATCAGCCGGGCTTCGGCCTCGCCGTCCCAGACGCCGCGCACCCGCACCTTGTCGCCGCTGTCGTCCTCGGTCCACAGGGTCTTGCCCAGCCGGTCGCGGTTGGCGGCGATCAAGCCCGAGGCGGCGCCCAGGATATGGCTGGTCGAGCGATAGTTGCGCTCCAGCTTGACGATCTTGGCGCCGGGGAAGTCGCGCTCGAAGCGCAGGATGTTGTCCACCTCGGCCCCGCGCCAGCCGTAGATCGACTGGTCGTCGTCGCCGACGCAGCAGACATTGCCGGTCGAGGCCGTCAGCAGCCGCAGCCACAGATACTGGGCGACGTTGGTGTCCTGATACTCATCCACCACAATGTATCGGAAGCGTCGCCGGTATTCCTCGGCCAGGTCCGCGTGCTTGGACAGGATGGTGATGTTGTGCAGCAGCAGGTCGCCGAAGTCGCAGGCGTTCAGCGTGCGCAGGCGGGCCTGATAGGCGGCGTAAAGACCCTGGCCCTTGCCGTTGGCGAAGTCTTCGCCGGGCGGCAGTTTGTCGGGCGTCCAGCCGCGGTTCTTCCAGTGGTCGATCAGGCCGGCCAGGGATTTGGGCGTCCAGCGTTTGGTGTCGATATTGGCGGCTTCCAGCAGCTGTTTCAGCAGCCGCTCCTGGTCGTCGATGTCCAGGATGGTGAAGCTCGACTTGAGCCCGACCAGTTCGGCGTGGCGGCGCAGGATCTGGGCGGCGATGGAGTGGAAGGTGCCCAGCCAGCGCAGGCCTTCGGCGGAGGGGCCGATCAGATGGGTGATCCGTTCGCGCATTTCGCGCGCGGCCTTGTTGGTGAAGGTGACGGCCAGAAGCTCCCACGGGCGGGCGCGGCCGGTGGCCAGGATGTGGGCCAGTCGCGTCGTCAGCACCCGCGTCTTGCCCGTGCCGGCGCCCGCCAGGACCAGGACCGGGCCTTCCGTCGTCTCGACCGCCTCGCGCTGCTCGGGGTTCAGTCCGGACAGATAGTCGCGCGCCTCTCCCTCCTGCGGCGCACGCGCGCGGGCCAGGTCTGAAATACGGGGGGCGGGAAGATCGGTCACAGGCGGCAAGCGGTCCGGGTGGTCAGAATCGAAGAAGGGAACATAAGGGGACCAGACGGCGATGTCAGGACCAGTCCGGAAATGAACTGCGGAACCGGTTCCGCCGAGGCTCTGTTCCCCTGACGATGCAACGGAAGGCGCAGAGGATGACCCGACCATCGGACCGAAGACCTGGACAGGACGGAGGCGGTTGGCGGGCTTTCGTCCTCGGCATGGTCGGCATGTTCGCCGTCATCGCCGTGTGGGTCGCCCTGGTCGAATCGACGGGTGAGCGGGAGGTCGACGAGCGGCGACCCACCGAACGGCCCGCGTCCGAGATCGTCCAGCTGGGCGAGGTACAGGCGCCGGACGGGCCTATTTCAGACTATAGGTGATGGTGGTCACGACCCGGACCTTCTTGTCGATGGAGCCGGATTCGTCGCCGCCCGCGCCGTCGCGCGGCAGGATTTCGAAGGAGCCCTGGGTCGCCTGGCGAATGGGGCCGAGCGGCGTGCCCGAGTCCTTGGCGAACTGTTCGGCGCCGGTGCGCGCCGCGGCCGTGCCTTCGGCGATCATCTCGGGCCGGACGGCGTTCAGCTTGGTGAAGATGTAGGAGGGGCCCTGGAAGTCCTGAAGCACGACGCCTTGACGGACCAGGTCGTTGAGGGCGCGGGTCGTGGCCTGGACGCGGGCGACGTCGCCGGTGCGGACGATGACGGTCTGGGCCAGGATGAAGCGGGGGCCGCCGTTCTGGACCCCGTATTCCCGAGACCGGGTGTCGGCGACCTCCAGCCGGCCCAGATCCACCGCCTCGGCCGGGTAGCCCTGCGACTTCAGGAACTGCCGCACCAGGGCCAGGTCGCCGTCGATCCGGGCCTGGACTTCGGACAGAACCTCGCCCGAGGCGGTGAAGCGCAGCGGCAGGACCGCCAGATCCGCCTTCACCTCGCGCTCCGACAGGCCGCGCACGGTCACGGTGCGGTCTCCGGCGCGGGCGTGGACCACGCCCTGGCCGATCAGAGCGCCGGCGCCGATCAGGCCCAGGGCGACCAGGCCGCCGAAGACGGCGGCGGGGATCAGGCGCGGGGTGTCCATAGGGAAGGCTCCTTGTCGGCGGCCGATTTTACATCTCCACCCCGTGTTCCGCCACCCAGCTGAGCGCCAGCAATCGACAGGCGGAGGCGAGCGGGCGCTGGCCCCGACCCGCGTCGATGTCGGCCAGCAGTTGCGCCTTCGAGAGGCTGCGGCAGGCCGCGATCCGGTCCAGCACGGCCCAGAACTCCGGCTCCAGCGCCACCGAGGTGGCGTGGCCGGCGAGCACGACCGAACGCTTCTGCAGTCCGCTCATCACCTGACGCCTTCGGGGCGCCCGGGGGAGGCGCGGCCGGTGCTGCACATGGCGGGTTTTCTCCTGAGATTGTTGTCACACAAGGGCGCAAGACGTGAACGGCGCCGGAAGGGCGGGGATGGTATCCCGGCGCCGTCAGCCGGAGTCTTGCATGAGTCGCCCCGTCACCGTCCTCGCCATCCTCATCTGCGCCCTCATCTGGGGCACGACCTGGTTCGCCATCACCCTGCAGCTGGGCGTGGTTGATCCGATCGTCTCGATCGTCTGGCGTTTCGGTCTGGCGGCTGTCGTCCTGTTCGGCTTCTGCGCCCTGACGCGGCGGCCGCTCAGGCTGAGTCGCGCCCAGCATCTGGCCGCCGTGGGACAGGGGGCCTTCGTCTTCGCGGTCAGCTACGGCTTCGTCTATGCGGCCGAGGAGCGGGTGGCCTCGGCCGTGGTGGCGGTTATTTTTGCGGCCCTGGCCTTCGTGAACCTCGTCATGTTCCGGCTGGTGGAGCGACAGAAGGCGTCCGCCGGCGCCTGGCAGGGGGCGGTGCTGGGGATTTGCGGTGTCGCGGTCCTGTCGTTTGGCCAGCTGGCGGGAACGGGGGCTTCCGCCGGATCGGCGCCGGGGCTGGGCATCGTGCTGGCCCTCGTCGCGGTGCTCGCCTCCGCCTTGGGCAACTGGTTTGCCTGGCGCGGCCAGCAGGCCGGAGCCCCTGTCATGGGCGCCACAGCCTGGGCCATGGCCTACGGCACGGCCATGTTGGCCGCTTACGGGCTTGCAACTGGAGTGGAGTGGCGGGTCGAGGCGACACCCGCCTATGTTTTATCCCTGCTGCACCTGTCCTTGTTCGGATCAGTCATGGCCTTCGGCCTGTACTTCACCCTGGCCAAACAGAGGGGGTTCGCCCTCGCCAGCTATATCTCGGCCCTGACCCCGCCGATCGCCGTCTTCATGTCCGTTCTGTTCGAGGGGGCGGAGGTCGGCGTGACCATGCTGGTCGGTCTGGCCCTTGTGCTGGTCGGCCAGGTCTTGCTGATCCGGGCGCCCAAGGCGGCTTAAGGCTCAGTCTTCCGTCGGCGTCTCACGCTTCTGACCGTTCAGGCGACGGTCCGCCCGCTCCTGCTCGGCCCGGGCGGCCTGTTTCTCGCCCTTGGAGCGTCCGTGGACGACGCGGTTCGCCGCCGCCCGGATCTTGTCTTCTGACTTTGCGCGGGCCTTGCGCGCCCGGTTCAGGTTGATGATTTCAGCCATGGTCAGTTCTGTTTTTCGGGTCTGTCGGCCTCGTGGGGTCTCAGCGGCTCGGGGACCTCCTCGGCGGGCAGGGCCTTGGCGGGAAGGAAGCCAGGCGAAGGTTCCGGCCGATCCAGGCGGGTCCAGGCCTCGGCGGACCGACCTTGCCGGCGCCCCAGTTCGAACAGGGCCGTCATGGTCTTCTGGTCGAACTCCAGGCTGGAGGCCTCGACATTATCGGGAATGGCGGACAGGGACAGGCTCATCCCGTTGCGCCGGGCGAAGGCGGCGGTGGTCGCCAGATGCGCGCGCAGCGAAGCCTTGCTCATGCTGTCGTAGCTGCGCATCAGGATTGCGGTCAGCCGACCGGGCGTGACCCCCTCGTTGCGGCCGACCTGGCCGTTGACCACGACATAGAGGGCGCCGCCGCCGGGCTCGTCCTGCGGCCGCGTCCACAGGGCCAGGGGCTCCGGGATGGCGAGGAAGGGGGTGTTGACCCCGCCGTCGGCGTGCATTTCCATCACCACGGTCTGGTCCGGCTGGAGGCCGGCGATCAGCACGGGCGGAAAGACGCCTGGGATGCTGGCGGACGCCACCAGCACCTCCTTGAACAGGGCGCGCGAATTCTCGTCGTTCTGGCTGGCCAGCAGGCCCATGTCCCAGATGACCGTCTCCTCGTTGTCCAGATTGGTGGTGGCGACCAGCAGGCGGCGGCCCTTGGCGTGTTCGCGGGCGATGGCCGCCAGCAGGTCGGGGGTGACGTTCTCGTCGACGAGATTGCGGAGCGCCGAGGCGCTGTAGAGGCTGGGGTAGAGGAAGAAGGCCAGGCTGCGCCAGCTCAACAGGCCGCTGGCCCCGCCGTCCGTATAGGCGTGGCCCAGCTGGGCGTCCCAGTCTGGGCCGGCGAAAGCGAAGGGGGCGGCCAGGGCGCCGGTGCTGACGCCGGTGACGATGTCGAAGACCGGCCGGTCGCCCCGCTCGGTCCAGCCGACCAGCACGCCTGCGCCATAGGCGCCGTTGGCCCCGCCGCCGGACAGGGCCAGGATCGACAGATCATGTTTCTGAGCCAGGCGCTGGCCCACTTCTTCGGTGAAGGCCTCGAGGCGCGCGGCGTCGTTCGTGCGGATGCGCGGATCCTGAGCCGGGATCAGGGCGCCATCGGCCAGGCGCAGCGGGCCTTCCGGCCGCTGCAGGGTGCCGCAGGCGGCGACGGACCAGGCCATCATCATCGCCAGCAGGGTCGAACAGGCGCGTTTCATATGTACCTCGACGATCCGTGAAGGAGCCGGCGGCCGAGCTCGGGCCCGTCCCAGGTTCCTTATACAGCAGTAAGCTATGCGGTTTGAAACCCGCTCGTGGCGCATCCGTTTCATGGGACCAATCTTCAAACCCGGAGAACCCTCATGGTCGACGCCTCGCTCATCAAAGAACATCTCGAAGTCGTGGGATCGGACGGCGGCCACGTCGGGCGCGTGGATCATGTGCTGGGAGACCAGATCGAACTGGCCAAGCTGGACCTCGCCGGCGGCTTCAAACATCACCTTATCCCGGTCAGCTGGGTGGAACGGGTGGATGACAAGCATGTCCATCTGAACCTGACACAGGACGAGGCCAAGGCGCGCTGGTCCGAGAAGCCGCACTAGCGGTCGGGTTTCGGTGAATTAATGAAGGCCCTGCTGTCGCCGGCGGGGCCTTCGTTCTATCTGGAGGACATTGTTCTCGGAGAGGTGCGATGATCCGTCTGATCCTGAATATCCTGTGGTTGGTCTTCGGCGGTTGGCTGTCGGGCCTGCTGTGGCTGCTGGGCGGCGCGATCCTGGCCCTGACCGTGGTGGGCCTGCCCTGGACCTTCGCCGCCTGGCGGATCGCCAGCTATTCCTTCTGGCCCTTCGGACGCGAGATCGTCTGGCAGGACGCCCATCCGGTGGCGGGCTGTCTGGGTCTGGTGCTGAACATCGTCTGGTTCGTCGTGGCGGGCTGGTACATCGCCCTGTCGCACCTGGTTATTGCGGTGGCCGAGTTCGTGTCGATCATCGGCAGTCCCTTCGCCCTGAAGGATCTGGAACTGGCCAAGCTGGCGCTGGCTCCGGTGGGACGAACGATCCGCGACAAGCCTTAGGTTTATGTGGGTGGTGCGTCGGGGCGAGTCGGTTCGGGCGGTCGGGCCGGCTTGACGCCGGTCTCCGCGACGATCCGCCAGGACCGCTGGCGTTCGACAAAGATCCGGTTGGGGATGTCGTCCAGGGGTGTGTCCGCCAGCACCGCCGAGATGTCGTCGTTCATCGCCTGGCTCCGCACATAATAGCTGTGCTCGATGAAGGGATCGGCCGATCCCGCGACCACGCGGCAATCGACCAGGGCGACCTTCTTGGGGATCAGATCCACCAGGCGAGGGCCGTCGGAGCCGAGGCGGTCCGGATTGGCCTTGGTCTTGTCCGAGACGGTCAGGCCCTTGTCGTTGGGATTATGATAGACGGTCACCTGTCGCCCGATGCGGGGCAGCAGCCGAAGCTTCGTGTCGTGCTCGAAGGCGTCGTCGTCCTCGTCCGGGGCGGCCAGAAGGATCTGGTCGAACAGACGGGTCAGTCCATCCCGATCTTTGGCGATCAGGGCCTGCAAAGCCTGGCGCAGCACATAGGCGCCCATGCTGTGGGTCAGCAGATGCACGCGCCGCTGACAGTAGTCGGCTTCGTTCAGCGCCAGGACGAAGTCCCTGAACTTCAGGAACGCCCGCGCGACCGACGGCCCTGACGCCCGCGCATCCTCCCGGTCGCTGTAGTAGGACATCCAGGGCACGGCCGACCCATCCGAAGGCCAGCTGAAGACGACGACATTCAGCGGATGCCCGCCGATGTTCAGTCCCTGAGCCAGCAGGGCCGCGCTCTGCAGGGCGCCGGTGAAACTGACGTTGAAGCCGTGGATGAAGACCAGGGTGTCGCACTTCCTGCCTTGGGCCATGGAGGCGCGCAGATCCTCCATCAACATGCCGCCGCCTGTTTTGATCACGTCGGTCTGGTTCAGGACATCGGGATAGACGTGCAGGTCCTGCAGGACCGGTCGTTGGGGATCGGACTTGAAATCGGCATAGCCGAACCGCAGGGCGGCGACGCCGTCGGGATTGAAGGTACGGCCGAAAACCTGTCGCTTGTTGGCGGGCTGATAGTTGCGGTTGGTGGTGAAGAATACCCGGACCTCGGTCATCGCCGCCTCCAAATGACGACGGCCCGAGGGCTGATCCCTCGGGCCGCGCCTTGGTTGCAAGTTTAACAGCCGGACGTCAGCCGGGCGAGATCATCTTTTCAGGTCGCACCGCCTCGTCGAACTCGGCGTCGGTCAGATAGCCGCCGCCCACGGCCTCCTCGCGCAGGGTGGTGCCGTTCTTGTGCGCGGTCTTGGCGATCTTGGCGCAGAGGTCATAGCCCAGCTTGCCGTTCAGGGCCGTGACCAGCATCAGCGAGTTGTTCAGGCCGCGGGTGATGTTGTCCTCGCGAGCCTCGATGCCGACGACGCAGTTGTCGGTGAAGCTGATCGCCGCATCGGCCAGCAGGCGGACCGACTGCAGGAAGTTGTAGGCCATGACCGGGTTGTAGACGTTCAGCTCGAAATGGCCTTGCGAGCCGGCGAAGGTCAGGGCGGCGTTGTTGCCGAACACCTGGACGCAGACCTGGGTCAGGGCTTCGCACTGGGTCGGATTGACCTTGCCGGGCATGATCGACGAGCCCGGCTCGTTCTCCGGCAGGGCCAGTTCGCCCAGGCCCGAGCGGGGGCCGGAGCCGAGGAAGCGGATGTCGTTGGCGATCTTGAACAGCGAGGCGGCGACCGTGTTGATCGCGCCGTGGCTGAAGACCATGGCGTCGTGGGCGGCCAGGGCCTCGAACTTGTTCGGGGCGGTGGTGAAGGGCAGGCCGGTGATCTGGGCGATCTGGGCGGCGACCTTCTCGGCGAAACCGACGGGGGCGTTCAGGCCGGTGCCCACGGCGGTGCCGCCCTGGGCCAGCTCCATCAGCTTGGGCAGGGTCTGTTCGATCCGCTCGATGCCGTTGGCGACCTGCTGGGCGTATCCGCCGAACTCCTGGCCCAGGGTCAGGGGGGTGGCGTCCTGGGTGTGGGTGCGGCCGATCTTGATGATGTGGGCCCAGGCCTTGGCCTTGGCGTCCAGGGCGGCGTGCAGATGCTTCAGCGCCGGGAGCAGATCGCTGACCACCTGTTCGGCGCAGGCCACATGCATGGCCGTCGGATAGGTGTCGTTCGACGACTGGCTCATATTGACGTGGTCGTTGGGGTGGACCGGCTTCTTGGAGCCCATCTCGCCGCCCAGGATTTCGATGGCGCGGTTCGAGATCACCTCATTGGCGTTCATGTTCGACTGGGTGCCCGAACCCGTCTGCCAGACGACCAGGGGGAAGTGGTCGTTCAGCTTGCCCTCGATGACCTCATTGGCGGCCTGGATGATGGCGTCGGCCAGGGCGGGGTCGAGCTTGCCCAGGTCGCGGTTGGTCTCGGCGGCGGCGCGCTTGACGATGCCCAGGGCCCGCACGACCGGCAGGGGCTGCTTCTCCCAGCCGATCTTGAAATTGCCCAGCGACCGTTGCGCCTGGGCCCCCCAGTAGCGATCGGCGGCGACCTCGATGGGGCCGAAGGTGTCGGTTTCGATGCGGACGTTGCTCATGCGCGGACAAGGCTCTCAGGCGTGGCGATTGTATGCGCGGCGGTGTAGCACGAGAGAAGAGCAGGGCAAGGCGAGGCGGCCATGGGACCAAAGCATATTCTAGCGGCGACTCTGCTGATGCTGGCGGGATGCGCCGGACTTCCCGCTGAACAGCCTCGACCGCGCGTCGCCCTGGACACGACGGCCGGGCGAATCGTTCTGGCCCTTGACGCCGAAGCGGCGCCGATCAGCACCTGCAACTTCATCAGCTACGTCGTCTTCGGCGACTATGACAACGGGTCCTTCTTCCGCACCGTGGTGCGTGAGACCAACACGTCCA
The DNA here is from genome assembly GCF_059424365.1 of Brevundimonas sp. GW456-12-10-14-LB3. NCBI lineage: Bacteria > Pseudomonadati > Pseudomonadota > Alphaproteobacteria > Caulobacterales > Caulobacteraceae > Brevundimonas > Brevundimonas sp. GW456-12-10-14-LB3. The sequence continues at coordinate 7,862 of NZ_JBWKZJ010000001.1, read as the reverse complement.
ACCCGAACCCGATCGACGTCATCCAGGCGGCGACGCCGCGGGGCAGCGACGACGACGCCCGGCCTCCCATTCCGCTGGAGCGGACTCGGGACACAGGACTGCGTCATCGCGCGGGGACCGTGTCCATGGCGCGTGACGGTCCCGACAGCGCGACGTCCAGCTTCTTCATTGTAACCCAGGACACGCCCAGTCTGGATTTCGGCGGCGCCCGCAATCCGGACGGCCAGGGATTCGCCGCCTTCGGCCGGGTGGTCGAGGGATTGGATGTGGCGCGCCGCATTCAGAGGATGCCCGCGAATGCGCAAGAGCAGCTGACGCCGCCGGTCGTCATCCGTTCCGCCCGTTTGCTGGACGCTGCGCCGTCCGTCTGCACCCGATGACCGTCGGCTGGATCGGAACCGGCAAGGTGCGGGCCCGTGAGGACGGCGAGGCGGTCGAGATCGTCATCGACGGCCTGACCACCCAAGCCAAATACTACAAGCCGCTGGTCTATGAATTCATGCGCAAGGAGTGGGCGTCGAGACCGTCCTGGGGCGATCACGTCGTCGAGATCCGCATGGAACATGTCGGGGACCCGCCGTGGATGGACCTCGACAACCTGGCCAAGGCCCTGCTCGACTCGATCAAGGGCTATCTGTTCCACGACGACAGCCAGGTGGCCCGTCTTCTCGTGGAGCGGCGGGAAGGCGAGCGCGAGCGGATTACGATCCGATCCTATCCTCGTAGGGCCTGAACCGCAGCGTCGGCAAAAGCAGTTGCATGTTCGCGCCGATCGCCGTTTGAGGCTCTGAGGCCGGAGAGAGCCCCTCCGCCTGTTCGCGCGCGGCGACGCAGGACGTGGCGGCGCGGGACAGGGCGATGAAATCCGGCGCGGTTTTCAGCCCGTTCAGCACGCATTCATCAAAATAGGGATACAGGGCGTCGGCGGCGCAGCCGAATGAGGAGCGATCGCGCCGGGCGGCGGTCATGACCATGCGGTTCGGTCCCTTCAGGCCGTCGACGAAAACGCCCGAGAAACAGGCGGACAGAACCACGACCGTCGGACGATCGCCGCAGGTTTGGCGCAAGACAGGAATCAGATCCTCTGGCGCCAGCGTCGCCTCCGGTCCGAAGACCAGGCCTTCGGGAGAGCCGTGGGAGGTGACGTAGAAGAGGCAGCCGCGCGTCGCCCGTTCAGCCGCCTCGGCAAACCGACGCAGGCTGTCCTGGGCCTCCACCGGCGCGGCGACGTCCGGACGCAGGCTCACGCTGACCATGGTTGCCGGATCGAAGCCGGCCTGTTGGAAGGCTTTGGACAGGTCGCGCTGGGCGTTGTCGAAGGCGGCGATGGGACGGCCGTCACTGTCACGCCAATCTGCAGCGATGACGGCGGAAGCCCAGCCATCAAACCGGTTCTGCGCCTGGGCCGAACAGCCCAGGACGACAAGGCCGAACATTACGACCGTCGCCGTCGTCCACCGAAACATCGCGTGCCCCCGTCCAGACCTTTGAAACGAGAGCTTAGCGTCCGGACTGGATCAGGGAAGAGTCTACTTCTTGCGGAACTGGTCCAGGGAAACGACCTTCGGACCGTCGGACGTCGGCGCCGGATCTTCCGGCGGCGTGGCGTCTTCCACATTCTCGACGATCTCGGGTTCTTCGAACTGCAGCAGGAACTGGACGCTGGGATCGTAGAAGCGGGTCACCGCCGTATAGGGCATGGCGAGGGTGCGAGGCACGCCGCCGAAGCGGAGCTTCACGGAAAAGCGGTCGGCCTCGACCTGAAGATCCTCGTACTGGTGTTGCAACACCACCGTCATTTCATCGGGATATTTGGTCAGCATGTCCGCCGGAATGCTGACGCCGGCGGCCCGGGTCTTGAAGGTGATGTAGAAGTGATGCGCGCCGGGCAGACCTTCGGCGGCCACATGATCGAGTGCAGACCGGATCACGCCGCGCAAAGCCTCGTGCGCCAGCCGCTCGTACTGCATCTCGTCGACCGGAGGGGTCTGATCGGTCATCGTCACCTCGCAAATTCAGCGTGACTGATAGCGGCGGCGGCGCGCGCGCGAAAGGTGCGAATAGGGTAAAGACGTCGGATGTTCGGGATAAGCGCCGGGATTCTGTTGCCAGGCTCCCGACAGGCCCCGCCCAGGGATCTGAACCCCTAGGACTTAAGGTTCGAAATCACCCGAACCGCATTACGCGGCGAGAGCGACTTCTCCAGCGAAGTTATCGTTCGCAGTTAGAAAATGGCCCGATACGGTGGGCCAGGACGAGCGAAAGCAATCCTCTTTACACGTCCGTCGATGCTAGTCGGCCCCATGACGCCTCCGCCGATAACGCGGGGAAGTGAATGGTGGAGCCGCCGGGAATCGCACCCGGGTCCGGTCCGCTTATTACAGGCGCCTTTATCGCCATAGTCCGGCCGAAGCCGGACGAGGGCAATATAGGCGTGGCCCGGCGGGTTTCCAAGTCCAGTTCGGCCAAGGGGATCAGGGGCGGGGAATGCGGCTCCAGTCGCGGCACTGGTTTCTGAACCAGGTGAGCTGGCGTTTGGCGTAGTTTCGCGTGGCCTGTTTCAAGGCGGCGACGGCCGCCTCACGGTCGAGTGCGCCGGAGACATAGGCGGCCAACTCCCGCACGCCGACCGCCTTCATGGCGGGCAGGGCGGGGGACAGGTCGCGCGCGACGAGGCGACGAACCTCATCTAGCGCGCCATTTTCGACCATCAGATCCGCCCTTCGGTCGCAGTCGGCGTATAGGACTTTCCGATCCGGTTCGATCACCAGCCCGGTCCAGGAGCCCGGCTCCAGAAGCGGGCGGGTTTCAGCCCTCCAGGCCCTCAACGGCCGGCCGGTCGCGGCGTGGACGCTCATCGCCCGCACGAGCCGTTGTCGATCCCCGGCCTCAATGGCCTGGGCGGCGGCCGGGTCGATTTCCGCCAGACGGGTGCGAAACAGAGCCTCTCCTTGCACCAAGAAGTCCGCCTCGACCTGGTCGCGGACAGCGCTCGCAACCGGCGGAATGTCCGCCAGGCCCCGGGTCAGGGCCGTGAAGTACAGGCCGGTGCCGCCGACGAGGATGGCGGGCCGATTCTCCGCCCGGAGTTCGGCCAGTATGGCCAGGGCGGCGCGACTCCATTTTCCCACGGACCAGGCCTCCGCGGCGTCGGCGACGCCGTAAAGCCGATGTTCGGCCTGGGCTTCGTCCTCCGGCGAGGGGCGGGCGGTCAGGATACGAAGGTCGGCGTAGAGTTGCTGACTGTCCGCATTGATGATGACCGCCCCGGTTTCGCGCGCCATCTTCAACGCCAGGGCGGATTTTCCCGAGGCGGTGGGGCCGGCGATCAGGGTGACTAACGGCGGCTTGGACAAATCGAGGCTCGCGGGCGGCATCCAGGGGCGATAGAACGCGCCCCTTATCGCCTGCAAGTCTTGTGGAGACCGTCTTGGTCGAACGTTCCGCCGTCATCGCCGCGCTCGACGCCGTCACGGACCCGGTTTCGGGCCAGGGCCTCCATGCTTCGGGTCTGGTTCAGGGGCTGGTCGTCGCCGAGGACCGGGCGGGCTTCGCCCTGGAGGTGGACCGTAGTCTGGTCGCGACCTACGCCCCCGTCAGGGACGCGGCCGAGGCGGCGCTGAAGGCCATCCCCGGCATGAGCCGGGTCTCGGTGATCCTGACGGCGGAGGCCAAGCCTGGGCTCGGCAAGCCCGCGCGCACCGCCGGCCTTTCGAAAGCCGCCGTGGATCAGGGACGTCCCAAGGCGCCGGTCCCCACGGACCGCCCGGCCCATGTCCGGCGCGTCCTGGCCGTCGCCAGCGGCAAGGGCGGGGTGGGCAAGTCGACCGTGGCCGTCAATCTGGCCGCGGCCCTGGCTGCACGGGGGCTGTCTGTCGGGATTCTGGACGCCGACGTCTATGGTCCCTCGCTGCCCACCATGCTGGGGATCAGCGGCCAGCCCGCCTATGAGGACGGGGCTATCGTGCCGCACCAGGCGCATGGACTGAAAGCGATGTCCGTGGGCCTGCTGACCAAGATGGACGACGCCATGATCTGGCGCGGGCCGATGGCGTCCCAGGCCATCACCCAGATGCTGACCCAGACCCGATGGGGCGCGGCCGAAGCGCCGCTGGACGTGTTGGTGGTCGATCTGCCGCCCGGCACAGGCGACGTGCAACTGACCTTGATCCAGAGGACCCCGCTGGACGGCGCCGTCATCGTCTCCACGCCGCAGGAGGTGGCTCTGGCCGACGCCCGGCGGGCGCACACCCTGTTCCAGAAGGTGAATGTGCCGACCCTGGGCCTGATTGAAAACATGAGCGGCGCCGTCTTCGGACAGGGCGGCGCCAAGACCGAGGCGGAGCGCCTGTCTGTTCCCTTCCTGGGCGATCTGCCGCTGGAGGCCGCTCTGCGAGAGGGCGGAGATGCGGGGAGGCCTGTGGTTGCGTCGGATCCCAAAGGCGCGATCGCGATGCGGTTCGCTGTGATCGCCGAGCAGGTGGCGGCTTCTTTGGGACTGTAGAAACTTCAGGGCGTGGGGTTTTCAAACGCAACTCTATTCGCCACCTTCACCCTTGCCATTTTGCGAGGAGATCCGATGAGCGTCGATGCCCTGTTTCGCCCCTTTACGATCAAGGGGCTGACCCTGCCCAACCGCATCGTCATGGCGCCGATGACGCGGTCCTTTTCCCCGAACGGCATCCCGACGTCCGATGTGGCCGGCTATTACCGCCGCCGCGCCGAGGGCGGGGTGGGGCTGATCGTGACCGAGGGCACGGTGGTGGAACGGCCCGCTGCGCGCAATGACGTCAATGTGCCCGTTTTCCACGGCGAGGCCCTGCCGCACTGGAAGACGGTGGTGGACGAGGTCCACGCCGCCGGAGGCCTGATCGCGCCGCAGATATGGCACGTGGGATCGGCGCGGGGCCAGGGCGCTGATTGGACGCCCCTGGGCAAGGTGGACAGTCCGTCAGGCCTGACTTCGCCGGGCAAGGCCAAGTATGAGCCGATGACCGAAGAGGACGTCGCCGACACTATCGCGGCCTTCGGTCGCTCTGCGCGCGCGGCGCGGGAGCTGGGCTTTGACGCCGTCGAGATTCACGGCGCCCACGGCTATCTGATCGACCAGTTCTTCTGGGGCGCGGTCAATGTGCGCGAGGACCGCTGGGGCGGGCCGAGCATCTCCGAGCGGGCGCGCTTCGGCGCCGAGGTGGTCAAGGCGGTGCGCGAGGGCGTCGGCGACGACATCCCCGTCATTCTGCGCCTGTCGCAATGGAAGCAGCAGGACTTCGCCGCCCGGATCGCCGAGACGCCGGACCAGATCGTGGAATGGCTGACGCCCTTGTCGGACGCCGGGGTCGACGTCTTCCACTGCTCGCAGCGCCGATTCTGGGAGCCGGAGTTCGAGGGGTCGGATCTGAACTTCGCCGGCTGGACGAAGAAGCTGATGGGCAAGCCGACCATCACCGTCGGCTCGGTCGGGCTGGACGGCGAATTCATCGCGGCCTTCGGGGGCGAAGGCTCCAAGCCCGCCTCGCTGGACGGCCTGACGCGCCGGCTGGAGAAGGAGGAGTTCGATCTGGTGGCGGTCGGCCGCGCGCTGCTGGCCGATCCGCACTGGGTGGAGAAGATTCGGGACGGGCGCACCGAGGAACTGCGCAATTTCGAGCGCTCGGACCTGATGACTCTGTCCTGACCCGAGGCGTCGGGCCGGCCGGCCTTCCGAGAGGTCAGGCCGGCTCGACGATCACGGCTGTGCCGTAGCACAGCACCTCGGTCACGCCCGGCATGATCTCGGTGGCGTCATAGCGGACGGCCAGAATGGCGTTGGCGCCGTGGGCCTGGGCGTGTTTGACCAGTTCGTCATAGGCTTCCTGACGCCCCGCCTCGGCCAGTTTCACATAGGCGCCGACCCGGCCGCCCAGCATGGACTGGACGCCGCCGATGGCGTCGGAAATGGCGTTGCGGGATCGCACCGTAACGCCGCGCACCAGGCCGATGTGGCGGGTGACGCGAAAACCGGGCAGGTCATTGGTGGTGGCGACGTACATGAGGGGCTCCTAACGACGATCCAAAACGCGGAAGGTGAAGGCGTGGTCGTCCTTCTCGCCCGCCGCATGGGTTTCGGAAGATACTTCAACCCAGGCTGTTTCGTCGAACGACGGAAAGACCGCATCTCCCTCGGGGGCCGCGTCGACCTCGGTGATATAGAGGCGGCGGGCGCGGGGCAGGGCGGCGGCGAACAGGGCCGTGCCGCCGATGATGCAGATTTCGTCCACGACGTCCTCCTCGGCGGTCTCGCGCGCGATCTCGATCGCTTCGTCCAGATTGGAGCAGACCACGGCGCCCTTGGCCATGCCGTCGGCGTCGTAGGACTCGTCCTTGGTCAGGACCAGGTTCAGCCGGCCGGGCAGGGGCTTCAGCGGCAGGCTCTCCCAGGTTTTGCGCCCCATCAGGCAGGGCTTTCCGATAGTGATCGCCTTGAATCTCTGCAGGTCCGAACGCAGCCGCCAGGGCAGGTCGCCGTCCCGGCCGATGACGCCGTTCCGGCCGCGGGCCACGACCAGGGCGATCCGAGCGGGCCCGGTCATGCCGCAGGCTCCAGCCACTTCAGCCATTTGCGTCGCATCGCGGTTTCAAGGTCGATCCCGGCGCCCGCGCAATAGATCAACAGCATGCCCAGAACATCGGCCGCCTCGTCGCCCAGGGCGTCGGCGTCGCCCGCGCCGCGCGCCCTACCGGACAGCCGCAGATGTTCAGCCGTCAGCTCTCCCAGCTCTTCCTGGAGCTTCAGCAAGGCCCAGTCCCGGTCGCGATCAATGCCGTGATTGGCGGCGTAGAGGTCGGAGATGCGCAGGACGTCGGCCTGCAGACTCTTGAAATTCATCAGACGGCCACTTCGGCCTTTATGTGCGGCCAGGCTTCATAGCCCTCAAGCATGAAGTCCGACAGTTCGAAGGCGAACAGATCGTCCTTCGGCGCGATCTTCATCACCGGCAGGGGCAGGGGTTCGCGCATGAGCTGGAGCTCGGCCTGGTCCAAATGGTTCAGATACAGGTGGGCGTCGCCGAAGGTGTGGACGAACTCGCCCGGCTCCAGCCCGACCACCTGGGCCAGCATCATCGTCAGCAGGGCGTAGGAGGCGATGTTGAAGGGCACGCCCAGGAAGACGTCGGCGCTGCGCTGATATAGCTGGCAGCTCAGTTTCCCATCCGCCACGAAGAACTGGAACAGGCAGTGGCAGGGCGGCAGGGCCATGTCGTCGACGTCCGCCGGGTTCCAGGCCGTGACGATATGGCGGCGGCTGTGGGGATTGGTCTTCAGGCCATGGACCAGTTTTTCGATCTGGTCGATGACGCGGCCGTCCGGCGCCGTCCAGGACCGCCACTGCTTGCCGTAGACCGGACCCAGTTCGCCCTCGGCGTCGGCCCATTCGTCCCAGATGCGGACGCCGTTCTCCTTAAGATAGGCGATGTTGGTGTCGCCGCGCAGGAACCACAGCAGTTCGACGATGATCGACCGCAGGTGCAGCTTCTTGGTGGTCAGGACGGGGAAGCCCTTGGACAGGTCGAACCGCATCTGGCGGCCGAAGACGCCCAGGGTGCCGGTGCCGGTGCGGTCGTCGCGGCGGACGCCCTTGTCCAGTATGTCGCGCAGCAGGTCCAGATACTGCCGCTCCGGATGGTCGGCGGGCGCCGTCCGGCCCTGAAGTTCTGAAGAGGCGACCTGAGCGTTCATGCCGCCAACTTGCCCCAGTCCGGGTGATTCGCCACGCGGTTCCGAACCGACGTCCACAGAAAACGGCCCGGGGGGGGGGGGGGGGGGGGGGGGGGGGGGGGGGGGGGGGGGGGGGGGGGGGGGGGGGGGGGGGGGGGGGGGGG